>JAIKYM010000019.1 GCA_024683115.1 Bacilli bacterium | reverse complement strand
TAGTCGATTTAAAAACTCTTCTAATCATATCACTCACCAAATATATTATAAACAAAAAAAATAAGAATATAAATACATTCTTATTTTATTAATTAACTTTTTCTAATTGTACATCATATTTAAGATTAATATCGTAATCAGAATCCTTTTTAGTACTAGCATTAATAACTAATTTTAGATTCTTAATATTATCTTTCATCTCTTTAGTAAACACTTGTTTAGACATAGTTTTTAAATCGACTACTTTAAACTTAGAATATGCTAATATCATTGTTTTTAGACTTTGTTTTTCGTCAAAAGAAGTTTCAAATTCTTCTATAACATTTTCCTTGCCATCTATTTCAACTACATATTTAATTTTAAACTTATATATTTCTTTATCTTCACCACTGTAAATAGCATTATTAGCAAATAAATAAGTTAATTTATGATCAGTATAATAAATAACTTCAGCTATAGCTAAATCATCGCTAGATATTTGTCCTGTATAAAACTTAATCTTATTATTCAATGATAGTACCCAGAACACCAAAGCTAACATGAAACATATCATAAATATAATAACAGTACGTGGGCTATTTATTATATCCATAAATGTAATATTTTTCTTTTCCTTATTATCTTTCTTTTTCATTACGTCTCCTTATCAATCAAACTCTCAGGTTCAATATTTTTTAAATTAATTACTATATTATCTCCACTATGAACTTCAGTACCCGGTTCAATTGTAGTAGATTCTACATATCCAAATCCATTTAATGTATATTTTAAACCTATTAGATTACATAATTCAATAACATCTTTAGATGAATAATTCTTAACATCTGGCATTGTAAAAATATCTCCATTAGTTAATAAGAATACCTTACTTTGAATAGATGTAGTTGTATTCTTAGCTGGGAATTGTTTAATAACGTTTGAACCATTTCCTACGATTATAGGAGTTACACCTATTTCATTTAATTCTTTAGTAGCAGTTAAAATAGGCATACTTTGATAATTACCAATTTTAACAATTTTAGTTGGATCTTTATCTGATAATCTATCTTCGATATTTTTATATTTAGCAACTGATTCTACAAGTTTTTTGATAGATGCACCCATTTCCTTAGCTCCACCATCAAAATCTTTTGTAACTACATAAATAATGTATTCTGGGTTATCTTTAGGGAATATTCCTGCAAAACTTCTTATAACGTATCTATCACCTTTTGCATATTGTCCAGTTTTAGAATCAATATAGTTAGCAGTACCTGTTTTACCTATTAGTTTAACATTAGATGATGCATATCTCTTACCTGTTGCTACAGGATCATCTGAGTTAACAGTTAGATCCATTAATTCAACAATCTTAGTTGTTGTCTTAGATGAGAATATTTTTCTTACTTCGGTTCTTTTACCTTGATACTCTACTTCACCTGTGTTCGGATTAACAATTTTATCAATTACATAAGGTTTTAACATTACACCATCGTTAGTTATTGTAGTTAATGCTTGTATCATTTGAATAGGTGTTACAGTCATACCTTGACCATATGAAACAGATGCTAATTCAGATGCATATTGGAAATCAATTGTTCCAGCAGCTTCATTAGCTAATTCTATTCCTGTTTGTTTTCCTAAGCCTAATTTAGAATAATAATCCTTTAACGTATTTCTACCTAAAGCTTGAGCTAACATAACAGCAGCAACGTTAGATGAATATGTAAAACCTTTATCATAGGTAATCATACCCCAACCTTTTTTATTCCAGTCAGAGATGTTATATTCATCAACTTGAATACTACCTGTTTTATACTTTTCATCACCTTTATAAATTCCTTCTTCCATGGCAGACATGAAAGAAAAAATTTTCATAGTAGATCCAGGTTCATATGTATATGAAGTCATAGGATTTAAATAATCAGATATATTTAATTTATTTGGATCAAAAGATGGTGATGAAGATGATGCAATAATTGCTCCGCTGTCAGCTTTAGCTATAGTTATACTTGTCCATGCTGGATTATGTTGATTAAACTCATCTACAGCTGTATCAACAAACATTTGAACTTGTTTATCAAGTGTTAGATATATATCATATCCATCTTGTGCATCTTCGCCATAAGAAGGTCTATCAGCTAATTGATAACCTTGCGCATCTTTTTCATAAGTAATATATCCATCTTTACCTTTAAGATATCTATCGCAGTATCCTTCAATACCTAACTCACCTACTAAGTATTCATTACCGTTGTCATCTTGCTTTTTAACTGCATAACCTATTAGATATGAAGCAAAATCTCCATTTTGATAATATCTTTTGAATGTTTTAGTAAATTCTATACCTGGTAAATTAAGTTTTTGTATTTTATTCTTCATTGTCTCAGATATATTTTTACCACCCATACCAAATTCAACTTGGTATGCACCTTTTGTATTTAATCTTTGTAATATATATTCATACGTCATTGAAGATTTAGGATCAACTGATAAAAATAAATTAGATAACTCTTCAGCAGTTCTTTTATAATCTACTACATGTTTAGGATTATCTGGATTTGTTGTCTTTTGTGAAGATAAAACAGCTACCATTATATAGGAATTGACGTTTTCTGCAACTGCTTCACCAGAATTATCATAAATAGTTCCACGAGTAGAATAAATAGTCTTAGTTGCTATTATTCTTGAGTCTGCAAGTTCTCTAATATTTATGCCCTCAACAACATCATTTAATGCGACAACGCATAATTTCCATACAATTGCGCAAAATAAAAGAACAATAACTATAACAAACAAGAAATTTATTTGAATAGTATTGCCCTTAATTTTCATATGTTATCACTTCTTTATTTTATTACTACAATATTATCATTATTATAGCTTAAACCATATTCTTTTGCAACATTTTGAATAGTTGATAAACTAGCTAATTCGTCTACTTGCATAGATAAGGCTGAGTTAATATTTTCTTGAGTAGTTATTTTTTCTCTCATTCTTTCTACTTCAATATTAGTAGTAGATAATTTTGATCTAGTGTAAACTACAGTGATTAATGTACATACAAAACATAATACAATTAATCCTATGCAAACTCTATCAAATCCATGAAATCTAACTCCTAATTTAGTATTCTTTCTCATAATAATTACACCCTTTCAACTATTCTTAATTTCGCACTCTTACTTCTTGAGTTCTCCTCTAATTCTTTATTTGAAGCTTCAATCGGTTTTTTATTTATTAATTTCAATTTAGGTCTAAATTCAACTGGTATGTCTTCATCTCTTAGACCCATCATTAATTGATTTACTTCACTGTCTTTTTTAAATTGTTGTTTAACTATTCTATCCTCTAAGGAATGGAATGTTATTACGCATATTCTTCCACCTTTATTAAGCATTTCTATTGCATCTGGAAGAACTTTTTCTAAAACATATAATTCTTTATTAACTTCTATTCTTATTGCTTGGAATATTTCTCTTTCTGGATGTTTCTTTAAGTAATAAGCAAATGGTACAGATTTCTTAATTACTTCAACTAACTCCATTGTTGTATTAATAGGTCGATTATTAATTATTCCTTTAGCAATACTTCTTGAGTATTTTTCTTCTGCATATTTATAAAATATGTTTGTTAACTCTTCTTCTTTATATTTATTAACTACATCATAAGCTGATTCTTTTTGTTCTTGATTCATTCGCATGTCTAATGGCGCATCTTTCATAAATGAAAAGCCTCGACTAGGATCATCAATTTGTGGGGAAGAAAATCCTAAATCAAATAATATTCCATCTACTTTATCAACACCTAGTTTATTAAGTTCTTCTTTAAGACTAATAAAGTTAGATTTGATAATTGTGAAATTATCATGACTAATACTATCTAACTTTTTAAAGGAGTACTCAATAGCTTCAACATCTTGATCAAAAGCATATAAATGTCCAGTAGTTAATTTCTCTAATATCTTACTTGAATGACCTGCATAGCCTAAAGTTGCATCTACATATATTCCGTCTGGCTTAATATTTAAGCCTTCAATTGATTCATTTAATAAAACACTATAATGCATTGTAATCACCTGTTGTAAATAAGTTTTCTGCTATGTCTGAGAATTTATCAATGTTATCATCCATAAATTTATCCCAAGACTCTTTAGACCATATTTCTAAGTGATCGTTTGCGCCGATTATAACGCATTCCTTTGTTATATCGGCGTATTCGATCAATGGGGAGGTAAATGAAATTCGACCAGCGTGGTCTATTTCACATACAGTAGCACCAGAAAGGAAAAATCTTGTAAAGAATCTCGCATCCTTTTGAGTGAATGGTAAATTTTTTAATTTTTCTACAATTTTATTCCACTCTTGATTGGAATAAACGAATAGACATCCATCTAATCCACGAGTAAGAATAAAGTTTTCTCCTAGTTCAGAACGGAATTTACTAGGTATAACTAATCTCTTTTTGTCATCAATGTTATGATGATATTCACCCATCAGCATGGAAATTCCCCACTTTCTTCCACTTTTTACCACTGTTCAATTATAATATACTACTTTTTGCCACTTAGAACAATAGATTAGAGTATATTTTAAGGGTGTTTGTAAATCATATATTTGTTCGTATTTTATATAATAAAAAAAGAGCAATTATACTCTTGCTCTTTCAGGATATCTTTGTACTAAAGCATTCTTTGCTTCGATATTTCTAAGGTATCTTTGTTTAATTCTATTTTCTACAGCATTGTTTTCGTCAAGTTTTGATATATCTTTATCCTCTATAGTACATAGTGATGCTTTTAATGCATTTATTATATCTTCTCGTTCATCATATACATGATCTGTTTCAAGTAAATATAATGCAGGTATATATTCATTCATAGCTAAGGCAAACATGAATAATGAACCTTCTTCACCATTTGGTAAAGCAAACAATTTATGTGATAAAGAAAATAATATAGGTTCATTTACTTCTTCTCCATTAGTTATACTATCAAATATATTTAATGCCATTTGCACTCTTTTATTAGTACATATAAAGTTGTTTCTTTCCATAAATTTTCCTCCGACTAACTTGTATTATATATATTTATTTTCATTTGTCAAATTAGAAAAGAGAGTTAATTCATAACTCTCTTAAACATCTTTTCTAATTCATAATTTGAATAGTGAATTATAGTCGGTCTACCATGTGCACAGTTATATGGATTATCACATAATACAAGGTCTTTTAGGATAGCACTAGCTTGTTCTAATGATATTTCTTCATTAGCTCTAACTGATGCTTTACAAGCTATTGTAGCTATTACTTTATTATTAAATTTCATATCAGAGAAGTTCTTTTCATCTATAATCAATTCAATAACTTTATTAATAGTTTCTTCTTCATATCCCGCTCTTAACCATGTAGGATGTTCTTTTATTACTATAGTATTTAATCCAAATTCTTCAACTAAAAAACCAAAACTATCTAAAGCATCAAAGTGCTCTTTTATTTTTATAAAATCACTAGTAGATAATTCAATTGTTAAAGGTATTAACATTGATGTTCTATTTATCTTTCTTTCTTCGAATTCTTTAGTTACACGTTCATAGTTGATTCTTTCATGTGCTGCATGTTGATCTATAAGGTACATACCATCTTCACCTTCAGCAACTATATAAGTTTTTTTAATAATAGCAAGAGGTGTTAATACAAGATTTCTTATCTCTTCATTTTTGTTATCATGAGAAACAGATGATTCTTCTACCTTTACTTGTACTTCTTTATAATCATCTTTTTCTTCAATAGTACTTATTAATTCTAATTGATCACCTTTTACATCACTTAATTCATCTACAATAGGTTTAGTTTCTTCATAAACAGGTGTATTTACTATTGGTTTAACTTGTATTCTTTCTTCTACATTTTGCACTAATAAAGTATTAGTTAATGCTTTATTAATTGTTGTAGATATTAATTGTTCTAAGTCCTCTATTTTAGAAAACTTAATATCATTTTTAGACGGATGAATATTAACATCTATCAACGTAGGATCTGTTTCAATTTTTAATACTACTACAGGATACTTAGGATCTGGTTTAAATCTAAAATATCCTTCATTAATAGCTTTATTAACATTGTTATTTGATACTACTCTACCATTTACCATCACATTCATATGTGTTTTAGTAGATTTTAGTATTGTAGGCTTACAAATATATCCAGAGATATCATAATCATCATTAGACGCCTCTATTTTAATCATGTTAGAAGATACTGAATAACCATATATCTCGTGTATTACTTTAAGTAAATCATTTGAACCTGATGTATAAACAATGGAATTACCATTGTTGGTTAAAGTAAATGATATTTCTTCATGAGCTAATGCTAGTTTTTCAATATACATAGTTACATTAGCTAATTCTGTTTGAAGAGTTTTTAAATACTTTAATCTTGCAGGTGTATTATAGAAAAGGTCAGCAACACTAATAGTTGTTCCTTTTCTTGCATCACTTGTTTCATTAGTAATTAGCTTGCCACCTTCAATATAAATATGAGTACCTTCCATACCTTGGCTAGTTCTCATATCTACTTTAGAAACAGATGCAATAGAAGCTAATGCTTCACCACGGAATCCTAATGTGTTAATAAAAAATAAATCATCTTCTTTTGTTATTTTAGATGTTGCATGTCTTTGAAATGAAAGTAATGCATCTTCACTATCCATACCAATTCCATCATCAATAACTTCTATAAGTTTAGTTCCTGATTCTTTTAAATTAACAATTATATTTTTTGCTTCCGCATCTATTGAATTTTCAACTAATTCTTTTACAACAGATGCTATTCTTTCAACAACTTCTCCTGCAGCTATCTTATTTGATAGATTGTCAGACATTACATGTATTCTACTCATAATAGCCACCAAAAATAGAATTTCTTACTTCAATAGACTCAAGAGGTATATTAGTTTGTATTTTAGTAGCATTTTTAACTCTAATAATACCAATACCACATATAACAATATCTTGATTATCTTTTACTTCTAACTCATTAGATAAAGATAATTCTTTATAACATTTTTTAACTAAATTATTATCTTGATAATTAGTAATAATATTGATA
>JAIKYM010000173.1 GCA_024683115.1 Bacilli bacterium | reverse complement strand
AATATAATAAATGATATAACTGATCCTAATATAAGTGGCATAGTTAAGAATAATACTAGAGTTATAGAATACATAGGATGTCTAACTATACCATATAATCCTGTATCAACAACGGTTTGATTTTCTTGCACCTTTATTGTTCTAGATAAATAAGTATTCTCTCTTAATACTTCTGCATATAATATATAAGATATTATAAATAGAATAGATGATACTATTACTACAATATTAGGTATATTTATCCAATTGAATCTATAATTTAGACCTGCAACTATAAAACCAAAAAGAAACATTAACCCACTATAAAGGATAACTTGTTTTTGTTCTTTTTCTTCCTCTTTAGCATCTAATCTACTCTTTAATAACATAGGATTTTTAAACATTAGAATAATACCTGCTATAAACATAGGAATAAATAACAATCCCATGAATAACCATGCATTCCAATAATTAAAAGTACCTGAAGGAATAAATAATAGTAAGCCTACTAATAATACTCCAAGAATAAATCTAATCATACCTTTAACAAATAGTTTAACATCCATATTATCACCTTAAATATATTGTATCACATTTAATAAACAATAGTTCCAGACACTATGTATTACAATTGGGATATGATATAATTATCAAGAATAGAGGGATTGTATGAAGAAGAAGATAATAACTATAGTACTTTTATTATTAATTACAGCTAGTCTATTGTTTGCTTGTTTATTTTCAAATACTAGAAAGAGTAATATTAATAACATAAAGTACGTTTTCTTATTTATTGGTGATGGTATGTCATTACCACAGGTAGATTTTACGGAAGAATATAATAATCGAGTAAAAGGTAATGATTTAGATCATCAAGAACAATTATCATTTACTAAATTTGATACTATTGGTCTTAGAAAAAACTACAGTGGAGATAATTATGTAACTGATTCATCTTCGTCTGCATCAGCACTAGCAAGTGGTAAGTTAATTCAAAATACTAAAGTAAACTTAGACAAAGATGGAAATAAAACAGTTCCTATTACATATGATTTAAAACAAAGAAAACACATGAAAATAGGTATTATTACAAATCAAAGTATAGATCATGCAACACCTGCTGGTTTCTATGCTTACTGTGATGATAGAAATAACTATACTAAAATAGCTCCACAAATAGCTACAACTAATTTTGATTTCTTTGCTGGTAGTCATGTTGCTGGTTATTCAGAAGAATTTGAAAATAGTTATAAAGAAAAAGGATATAAATACTTATCTAATCAAGATGAATATAATACCATTACTAAAGATAATAAATATATTGTAGTAGCTCCAAATAATACTGTTCCATATGGAATAGAACAAAAAGAAGATGATGTATCTATTTCTAAGTATTTAGAAATGGCATTAAAAGTAGTTGATAATAAAGATGGTTTCTTCCTAATGGTTGAATCAGGCATGATTGATACAGCTGCTCATAACAACGATGCTAAAGGAGTTATATCTGAAGTTAATGAACTTGATAAAGCTGTTAATATAGCACTAGAGTTTGCTAAGAATCATCCAAAAGAAACATTAATAATAGTTACAGGAGATCATGAAACTGGTAGCATGTCACTTGGAACTTTTGGTTCTACATATGAGAACTTAAAAGATATAACTATGATTATAAAAAGTGCTGAGAACTACTTAAATAATTCTAAAGATTCTACTCAAGAAAAACTTAAAACAATAGTTAATAGATTTAGTATTAAAGAAGATTCAACAACATACACTAATCTATCAAATGAGATGAACAATGCAAATGGTAATTATAGTAAAGTAATTAACCTATTAAAGAAATATGAACAAGAAATATCGGGAATTAATTTCCATGCTGATAATCATACAGGATTAAGCGTTCCAGTTTATGTATATGGTGATAAAAACAAATTATTTACTGGAGAGTATACAACAGCTGAATTCAACAATAAACTTCGTACAATAATAAAATAAAACACTAACTTAATTGTTAGTGTTTTTTAATTCATTTTTCCTAGTCTAACTTTTATGTTAGATATAGTTCCAGGTAGATATCTAAATTCTTCTTGTTTTTCATTTAATGCTGCACCAAATATTAAGTGTGAATCAAATGGATGTTCAACATCTTTTTGATTAAACTTAATAGCACTAGTTATTTTATTAGATGACAAAACAGGCTCAACTACTTCAATTGTTCCTACTTTATCTTTGATAACTACACTATCAATGCTAAAGTCTAATGTATCAGCTTTTACAGTGTTTATTTACAGTGTTTACACATACTAGTGATAGTACCAAAAATACGAAAAAAATCATTTTTAAACGTAATTTCGTAATGTTCTGATATCCTATTCTATGAATTCATTGTAACATAAATATAAGCAAAATTAAAATAAAAAATTAATATCTAAAGATATTAAAAAATTATTATTTGACTTATTATTCTATTTGATTTATTATTAAAACAAGAAAGGAAGTTATTTATATGAAGAATATAATAATTAATTTTAACTGGCATCATATAGGTAACACTTATACACATCGATAAAAAATTCGATTATAGGTATAAGTGTGTTTTGCATTGCTTATACCTGTATGAAAATAATATATTAATTAAAGAGTACAGGTTAATTCAATCTGTACTCTTTTTATGTCTCTTTAGGTTTAAGCAATGTATTAAAAAAATAGAAAGGATAATATATATGGAACTAAAAGAGATATTAAGAAAGTTAGTAAGTTATAACACTATTAGAGATAAAGAGAATAAAGAACTAATGGATTTTATTGAAGATTATTTAAAAGGTTACAACTTTACTACTAAAAGAATTAATAAATGTTTATTAGCATTTAATGATAACAATCCTAATATAGGATTTGTTGGTCACACAGACACTGTTGATTATGAATCTTGGGATGGTAACCCTTTTGAACTCCAAGAAAAAGATGATGTACTTACTGGTCTTGGAGTATGTGATATGAAAGGTGGAGTTGCATCAATTCTATCTGCCATATCAGAAATAGATTTAAATAAAAATAAAATAGCTTTATATTTTACTAATGATGAAGAAATAGGTTTTGAAGGTATTAAAGATATCAAAGATGAAATAATACCTAATAATATTATTATTGGTGAACCAACTAACAATGTACCTATTGTTGGAACTAAAGGTGTACTAGAACTAGAAGTAGAATTCTATGGAGTTAAATGTCACTCATCCACACCTGACAAAGGTATAAATGCTATTTATGAATGTATTAGTTTTATTAATAAACTAAAAGATTACTATGAAACTGTAATAAAGAATAATTTAAATAATATGTTTGATATACCTTATACAACTATGAATATAGGTATGATTCAAGGTGGAGAGACTGTTAATTCAGTACCTGGTAAATGTAAGATAACTATCGATTTTAGAATAGCTAATAAAGAAGATTTAAAAACTATAAAGAATAAGATAGAAGAATTATTAAAAGACTATAATTCTAAACTTACAATCAAATTAAATATTGAACCTAAGATAAATAAAACAGATGTAAGTTTCTTAGAGGATATTTCATCAAAGAAAGAAACTAAATGTTATATAACTGAAGGTTCATTTATAGATAAGAACTTTATTATATTAGGTCCAGGGCCTGATACATCTCACCAAAAGAATGAATATATTTATTACAGTACTATTAAACAAACTAAAGAATTATATAAAGAAATCATAAAAAAATATAACAATAAGAAGGAGAAATAATTATGAAAAATATAATAATGACAGGTGATAGACCTACAGGTAAACTCCATATAGGGCATTATGTAGGTTCACTAAGACAAAGATTAGAATTACAAAACGAAGGTAACTATGATGAATTTATAGTTATGATAGCTGATGCACAAGCTTTAACCGATAATGCAGATAATCCACAAAAAATAAGAGATAATATCATGGAAGTAATGTTAGATTACTTAGCTATTGGGTTAGATCCAAATAAGGTAACTTTCTGTATTCAATCCTTATTACCTGCTCTACCTGAATTAACTGCATACTATATGAATCTTGTAACTCTACAAAGATTGTTAAGAAACCCAACTGTAAAAAGTGAAATAAAAGAAAAAGGATTCGACTCTGAATCCGCAGGTACTCCTGTTGGTTTTGCAAACTACCCTATTAGCCAAGCAGCTGATATAACTGCATTTAAAGCAAATCTTGTTCCAGCAGGTGTTGATCAAGAACCAATGATTGAACAAACAAGAGAGATAGTAAGATGTTTTAATAGAATATATAAAAAAGATATACTAACTGAATGTAAGACTGTATTACCAAAAAATGAATCTTGCTATAGATTAGTTGGAACAGATGGTAATGCCAAGATGTCTAAATCACTTGGTAACTGTATTTACTTATCAGATGAACCTGAAGTAATTAAAAAGAAAGTTAATTCAATGGCTACAGCACCAAGAGATATAAATGATCCGGGTATTATAGAAGGTAATGTTGTATTCATTTATCTAGAAGCTTTTGCAACTGATGAATACTTTACTAAATACTATCCTGAATATAAGAATTTAGATGAATTAAAACAAGCATATTTAAAAGGTGGTATTGGTGATGGAACTATTAAGAAGTTCTTAAATAATATAATACAAGATGAATTAGAACCAATTAGAGAAAGAAGAAAAGAATTATCAAAACAAATACCTGAAATAATTAATATCTTAAAAGAAGGAACAAATAAAGCAATTGAATTATCTAATAAAACATTAGAAGAAGTTAAAGCAGCTATGGCTATAGATTATTTTAAAGATGATTCATTTCTTAATGATCAAATAAAAAAATACAATAATTAAAGGCAAGTATTCTTGCCTTATGGGGGATTAGTTTAATGGTAGAATGAAAGTCTCCAAAACTTTAGGTGTGAGTTCGATTCTCTCATCCCCTGCCATTTATAAAAGAAAGGAAGAATTATTATGTATAAGATATATACATTACAATTTAAACATCATAATAATTTGCACTTGTTAATACGACATTGAAATATCGTAGATACAAGTGTTATTTGTCGTGCTTGTATCTAGTATAGTTATGATTAATAATCTCTTATGCTACTACAAACACGCAGGTAGCCAATTTATATATAGAAAAAATAAAGAAGGAGATTGTTATGAAGAATATAAATGAAATATGGTTAAAAGATAAATTAAAAAATAAATGTAATATAGAATCATTAAAAAATATAAAAGAAGAATTATTAAAAATCAGTGAAACATATAGAGATGTTTTCAATGGTACACCTTTTTATGAAAGTTGGGATATAGAAAGCGCTAGATCAGTAATTGATGATTACAAAAAACAAAATGCTACTATATTAGTATCTAATTATTTAGATAGTTTAATAGGTTTCTTAGTAGCTATTGATTTTGTCCCTGATAATCAAAGAGATTATGTTCAATATTTAAATAATATTAAATACATAGAAGAAATTGGTGTATTAAGTAATTTTAGAAATCAAAAAGTTGCTAGTGAAATGATTAGAGTATTATTACTTAACTACTTAAGCAATAATACACAATATCTAGGATATAGAACAAATGCTATGAGATATTTTGAATATGATGATAAAGAGTCTTTTGAAAGTGCTGTCATGAGAGTTCAAAATGAAGATAAAATTAAAAGAATGAATAATGAAAAAATAATAGTACCAACTCTAACTGATAGTGAAAAGCAAGACTTTATTAATAAGTATATTGAACTAATTAAATATAGACCTGATTTAGATGTTTCAAATTCAAGTGCAATGTTTAGAGATATATTTGGAGATATTGATTATAATAAAATAAATAATAATTATTCTTTCCAAAAAGATCCAACAGGCGATTATAATGATAGAATATTTCCATTTATTAATTTATCAAAAAACTTA
>JAIKYM010000163.1 GCA_024683115.1 Bacilli bacterium | reverse complement strand
ATTTAAAAGAGTAGTAATATCAAGTGTAGTAATAAGTATATTAGCATTTGTAATAGGATTATTTATATCTTATTTATATGCAACACCAACAGGTGCAACTATAGTATTAGTTAACTTAGCTATACTTATATTATTATATGTAATATCAATGTTAAAAAAATAGGTAGATTTAAATAATCTATCTTTTTTTATGGTATAATTAATTTGGTGATAATATGGAAAATAAAAATGTTGTTAATAAAAAAGAAATTGTTAAAAAACTATTAAAACAAGAAATTGATGCGGAGGATGAAGCTGATTTAATTGAGATGCTTATTGATAGACCAATTACTATTGATGTTGATAAACAAGAAGATAAATCATTAACTATTGGCGAAAAGCTCGCAGATAAATTATCTGAAGTAGCTGGATCATGGACATTTATAATTGGCTTTAGTGCATTTATTATTATTTGGATTGTTATAAATGTAATAGTATTACAAAAAGCTGCTGATCCATATCCATTTGTATTATTAAATTTAATGCTATCATGTTTAGCATCACTTCAAGCACCAATTATCATGATGTCTCAAAATAGACAAGCTAAAAAAGATAGTATTAGAAATCAAAATGACTATCAAATAGATTTAAAGAGTGAATTAATTCTTGAAAGATTACACGAAGAAATTCAAGAAAGTTTAAGAAATGAAAGACAAATAATAAAAATGTTAACTGAAATGCAAGAAGAAAAAAATGACAACAAGAAATAGGAGGTTAATATATGGCAAAGTTATATTTCAGATATGGGGCAATGAACAGTGGTAAGACTACAGCATTGTTACAAGTAGCACATAACTATGAAGAAAGAGGTATGCAAATACTATTATTTAAACCAGCAGATGATTTAAAAGCTGGAAATGAAGTTTCATGTAGATTAGGTGCATCAAGACAAGTTAATGCACTTATTCCACCAACAGGACATATATATGATTATGTAGATCAAGATAATCTACCTGATGCTATTATTGTAGATGAAGCACAATTTTTAAAAACTTTCCAAGTAGATGAATTATATAATATATCTAAAATATTAGATATTCCTGTATTAACATATGGTTTAAGAAATGATTTCCAAATGAATACATTTGAAGGTGCAGCAAGATTACTAGCATTAGCTGATTCTATAGAAGAATTAAAAACTATATGTACATGTGGAAAGAAAGCAACACAAAATGTTAGATTATGGTTAGGTAAACCTATATTTGAAGGAGAATCAATTGCCATCGATAATGATGAAACAGGCAAGATGACATATCAATCTTACTGTGGAGATTGTTATTTAAAGATTAAGGGAGTAAGACTTCCTAAAAGATTTGAAGGTAAGAAAAAAGTAAGAATAATGGAGGATTAAAATGATAGAGATTAAGAATGTATTCAAAGAGTTTGAAAAAATTGATGAGAATAAAAAGAAAATAAGAATACAAGCTGACAATGATATATCATTTGAAGTTAAAGAAGGTGAAGTAGTTGGTTTACTTGGACCAAATGGAGCAGGTAAAACAACATTACTTAGAATTATTGCTGGTATTATGCAACCAACAAGCGGTTCTGTTACTATAGATGATCAAGATTATAAGAAGAAAGAATTAGAAATTAAAAAGAAAATTGCTTTCTTATCAGGTAATACTAAATTATATAAAGAGTTATCACCTGTAGAACTTATGGAGATGTGTGCTAAATTCTATAAAGTTAATAAATCTACAGCATCTAAGAGAATCAATGATATTGTCAAAAGATTTGATATGGAAAAGTTTAAAAATCAAAAGATATCAACTTTATCAACTGGACAAGGACAAAGAGTTGGTATAGCTAGATGCTTAGTACATAATCCTAAGTATTATATATTTGATGAAGCAACATCTGGACTAGATATTATTTCATCTAAAGTAATATTAGATTTTATTAAAGAAGAAAAGCAAAATGGTAAAGGTATATTATATTCTACACATTATATGGAAGAAGCAGAAAATATATGTGATAGAGTAGTACTTTTAAATAGAGGAAGAATTATTGCTACTGGTACTCCAGAAGAAATATTAAAGAAGACTAAAACTTCAAATTTAAGAGATGCCTTCTTTGCGTTGATTGGAGATGATAATAATGAATAATCTAGTAGTTGCAATTCTTAAAGAATTAAGAAGTATATTTAGAGATAAAAAGTTCTTATCAATAATTCTATTTATGCCACTTATTATTCCTGCATTTATTATTGGATTCGGATTCTTATATGATAGTATTGATTCAAATGATGGATCAACAATTGGTGTTAACTATCAAATGAGTGAAGTAGAAACTGAAATATTAAAATCAATTGATAAGAATATCAAGACAGAGTATAAAACTAAAGATGAATTAGCTACTATGCTTGATAAAGGAGATATAGATGGATATATCATATTAGAAGATGGTAAATACTATTTATATATAGATACATCATCTACTAAGGGTATGACTTTATCTAGTTTATTAAATTCTTATTTTGAACAATATAATAATTATTTAGCTCAAAACTTTTTAGTTGAAAAAGGTATTAATCCTGATGATGTATTTAATATAGTTCAAGTAGAATTAAAAGAACAAGCTAAAGATGGAATTAACTTCTTTACTAATTTCATTGTATCATTTGCTTTAATCTATTTAGTTATGATTATTGTTATAACAGCTATGAATACATCAACTGATTTAATAGCTGGTGAAAAAGAAAGAGGTACATTTGAAACATTACTTACTTTCCCATTAACATCAAATGAAATAATAGGTGGTAAGTTATTAGCTATAGTAGTATCTTGTATCACTTCATCTTTCATTGGTATAGCTACATCAATGCCAGCTTTCATGTATATTAAAAACAATACTGAAACATTTAAAGACTTATCTTTAAATATTTCAGTTAATACAGTTTTATTATCAGTATTATCTGTTGTATTAATATCATGTGTAGTAGGCGTATTAAGTATATTCTTATGTGGTAGAGCTAAGACATTTAAAGAAGCACAAAGTAAGGTATCATTCTTATCATTTGTATCAATGATTCCTATGTTTACTAACTTAGCTAATACATCATCTGATGTATTATACTTCATACCTGTTGCCAACGGTGGACAAGTATTGAATGATTTATTCCTAAGAGATTTTAGTACAAATAATTTCTTAATATTTGTTATTTCATCTATAGTTGTTACATTAGTTTTATTAGTATATGTAAGTAAACAATATAGAGATGAAAAAGCATTATTCTAAGAGGTATTGATATACCTCTTTTAATTTTACAATTAAATAAAATTAGTATATAATTTATCAGTAATGGGGTGCTAGCATG
>JAIKYM010000155.1 GCA_024683115.1 Bacilli bacterium | reverse complement strand
GATGCTATCAATTAATTTAGCTGTACAAAGAAGCTATAAAAATGAGGATGGAATATATGAAACAGATTATCTTAGATGTATTCTATGGAATGCCTTAGCATCACATACATGTGAGTATTGTAGAAAAGGCGATTTAGTAGGAATAAAAGGACGTATTCAATCACGTTCATATGAAGATGAAGAAGGAAATACTAAATATATTACAGAGATAATTGTTGATAAGATTTCCTTTTTAGCATCTGCTAAAAATAAAGAAGAAAAAGAAAACCTAGAAGAGATGGAAGAAGAATAACAAGTATTTATAAAATAATTATGTAACCACACAAAAAAACACGGGATAATCCTGTGTTTTTATTATTGCATTTATGTTATAATGTATTTATAGTAATATATGTCGCATGATTGACTTTTATTACTAAAATAAGTAAAATTAAATAAGTAAGAAGGGCGATAAAATGTATAATGATAAGTTGTTTTTAACACCTCAAGAAATATTAAATAAAGAATTTAAAATTGATGCTGAGGGTTATAGACCTAAAGAAGTAGATGCTTTTTTAGATTTAGTAATTCGTGATTACACTGAATTTACTAATATTATTAAAAAGTTACAAATAGAAAACAGAGAATTAGCTAATGATAATAATAAGCTAAAAACTGAATGTCGTCGTTTGAAGGCTATCATAGATACTGCACAAGATGGCCAAGCAGGAAAGCAAAGCTTTAATAATATTGATTTATTAAAGAGAATTTCTAATTTAGAAAAAGCTGTATACGGTAAAGAAGAATAATATCTTGGATAAACGCGCCGATAATTAATTCGGTGAGGAAAGTCCATGCTACCACTGTCTGTGATGACAGTAGTGTTCGTGCTAGGGGAATAAATAACCCTAGGTAGCTTATGCTAACGGCTGCGAAATAACCTCAAATGGTTAAATTAGCTATAAAAGTGCCAAAGAGACGAGTCGGCTTGGAAACGAGTCGGGTGGAACGTGGTAAACCCCGCGAGGTAGAAATCCAAAATTGGTAGGAGAGTCTTTGGGAACGAATGATAAGGGACCAAAGGAGCACGTAAGTGCTAGATAAATGTTTATCGCCTAGAAATAGGTTACAGAACATGGCTTATAAAGATATTTTTATTCTTTTTAAAAAGGGATGTGGTGTTCTCATGTTTTCAACAGGAGAATTATTTAAAAATCAAAGAGAATCCTCAGGTGTATCTATTGAAGAAGCAAGTAAAGATTTGAATATTCCAGTTATTGAACTAGAACAAATTGAAGCTTGTGCATTTGGTGCCTTCGAGGATATATATCAATTAAAAAATAAAATACTTGAATATGCTAAATATTTAGGATTAGATTTAAATGATGTATTAAAGAACTTTAATGAATACATGTTTGATTATACGTCTAGAATTCAATTAACTGATATAGAAAAAGAAATGAAGATTCTTGAAAAAGAAGAAATAATAGATGAAGAGAATAGAATTAGTTCTCCATATACTAAGTATTATCCTAAAGAAAAAACAGTACCATATATTATAGGTGGTATTATTATAATTATATTAGTAGTATTGATAGTATTCTGGAGTATTTCTACTATAACGGGTGGAACTAACAAGACTAAAACTATAAGTTATGCAGGAGGAGAATATGAACTTACCAAATAAAATAACAATGTGTAGAATTTATTTATCGATTATATTAATTGTTATGCTAATATTCCCATTTGATTTATGTGGAATATATTTTCCAAATTATATAGTATTCGGTAAAATCACTATGAACTTAAAATATCTAATTGCAGGTGGTATATTCTTAGTAGCATCACTAACTGATTCATTAGATGGATATATTGCAAGATCTAGAAACCTAGTAACAGACTTTGGAAAAGTTATGGATGCTATTGCAGATAAAGTATTAGTAAATGGTGTATTAATTGCTTTAGCTTGCGATGGAACTATAAGTGTAGCAATTCCAGCTGTTATTGTTACAAGAGATATATTTGTTGATTCAATCAAGATGGTAGTAGGTAATAAAGGTAAAGCTGTAGGTGCATCAGTACTTGGTAAACTTAAAACTATTTGTATGATGTCAGGTCTTACTTTAACATTCTTCTATAACCTTCCATGTGAAATCATTAACTTTGATTTAGCAAATGGATTATTATATGTAGCTGTTGTTCTATCAGTTTTAAGTGGTATCCAATATTATCTTGTTAATAAGGAAATATTTAAAGACAAGTAATACTTGTCTTTTTTAAGGAGTAAATATGTCTAAAATAGGTATAGTTATTTTAAACTACAATGATCATGAAACTACTAGTGTCATGATTGAACAAATTAAAGATTATAAGATTCTAGATGAAATAGTAATTGTCGATAACAATTCAACAGATGGTTCATATGATATTTTAAAAGAATATGAAGGTAAGAATATTACAGTTATTAAAAGTGATGAAAACAAAGGTTATTCAGCGGGTAATAATATAGGAGTTAAATATTTAGATAACAAAGTAGATTATGTAATAATATCTAATCCTGATATAACAGTTAGTGAAGAAGTAATTACTAAACTAGCTAAAGAATTAGATGAACATATATCTATCAAGGTTATAGCGCCTTATATTAATGAATTAGGCGACATTAAGAGAGGTTGGAAATTACCAACTTACTATGGAGAAATAATTAAAATATGTAATACTCAACAAAGATTTCATAAAAAATATGGTTTATATGATGATGAACACTACAAAGATACTTTATCTAAAGTAGATGTAGTATCAGGCTGTTTCTTTATGATAAGATTAGACATCTTGAAAGAAATTAATTATTTTGATGAAGGAACTTTCCTTTATTATGAAGAAAATATATTAGGTAACATCTTAAAACAAAAAGATTATGAGACTTATGTTTTAAATGGTGTAAGTGTAACTCATAATTTATCAACACTGATAGATAAATTATGAGT
>JAIKYM010000145.1 GCA_024683115.1 Bacilli bacterium | reverse complement strand
CATATAATCTATTATAGATACCCTTAGATGCTTGAATTACTATATATCCATTTTCTCCAACTGTAGTTTCAAAAATATTATTAACTTTAATTTCATTATGTTCTAATGTTTTTTTAATACTTTCTTTAGCATTAGCAATCTTATCATATGAGCCCTTTAAAGCTTTAATGTACATCTTATATTCATCTTCAGATCCATATATGACTACTCCACCATTAGATTTATCAAAATCATATTGTTGAGGAATTTTATAAATAAACTTACCATTATAAGTAGTATTATTTTTTCCATCAGCTACATGAGGAATAGATGTTGTCTTTTTATTGGTTGATACACCGCCTGGAGTATAAACCTTACTACCAAATAATACAGAACCCATTAAAATACCTATAACTAATGTTACACCTAGTAAGATAAATACAAAATTTCTAGGTAATGATTTCTTCTTTAAAATCTTTAAAGAGAATTTTTCTTTAACAGGCGCACTTTCTTCACCAACTGTTTCTCCCTTAGTTTCAAGTGTCATAATATCCATACCTTGAGTATCAGCTTCAGCATCTTTTACTTCAGGTAAATTAAAATTAATACTTGATTCTTTAGGTAAATCTATATTTTCTTCATCTTGAGGTATTTCTTGAGTTGGATCATATGTAGAAACATTAGCACTAGAAGATATATCTTGTGCTGTACTTGTAAGATTTTCTTCATTAACATTCAAAGCAGGTGCAGCCATGTCTTCAGATGCATATACTTCTTCTGCTTCTCCTTCATCTAAATCAACAAATCCATCATGAGAAGAATCTATTACTTCACCCTCTTTAGATTCAACTTGAGCTACAGCTGGCAAACTTTGTTCAGCTGGTGCAGCTTGAGTAGGAGCATCTAAAGTTTCAAGTGTTTCTATTTCTTCAGTTTGAGTAGGAACAGCTGTTTGAACAGGTGCAACAGGTTGAACTGGAGCAGTACTATTCATTTGAGGAATCTCTACTTGAGTATTAGAATCCATAACTGATGTGTTAGATTGATTTGGAACATCTTGTGCAGTTTGCATAAAAGCCATATTTAAAGCACCACAAGACGGACATGTATTATTACCATTAACTAATTCAGCACCACAAAGTGAACACTTCATTCTAACACACCCTTTCTATCATATATAATTATATATTAAATAATATATTAATTCAATATTGCATTAATACAATTTATTACATATAATAGTCAACTAGGTGGAAATATGGAAAGAACAAGTATAGTATTTGATTTAGATAATACCCTAACTGATTATAGATTTACAGATTCATACGCTACTTCACAAGTATATCAAAGACTAGGTCTTCCATTTACGGACGAAGAATATGAAAAATTTTATAAATTTCAATGTGAATTCTGGTATTTCTTTGAAAATTCACATGTAGAATATGACACAAAAGGATTATCAAGAATAGACTTTATAAGATCTAAACTATATATCGATTATTTTAAAGAATTAAACATTCCTATAGAATTAGGATTAGAATTAATGAATATTTATATAGATAATCTAGGAGTTAAAAATATATTATTACCAGGTACTATAGATATACTAGAGTATCTTAATCAAAATTACAAATTATATATAGCTTCAAACGGACCAAGAGAAGCCCAAATAAGAAAGCTAACCAACACAGATATTCTAAAATACTTTAGAGGGTTATTAACAGCTGAAGACTGTGGTTATCCTAAACCAAAGAAAGAATTCTTTGATAGTTTAATAAAAAAATTTGAATTAATTCCAAGTCAAACAGTACTAATAGGTGATTCACTTTCATCAGATATAGTCGGAGCAAACAATAGTAATATCTACTCTATTTGGTACAACAGAATGAATCAAATAAACAAAACTGATATAGTTCCAAATATGGAAATTAAAGACTTCAGCGAACTTAAAAAAATCCTATAATATTGTATTTTTTCAATAATTATAGTAATATTACTCTAGGAGTTGATTAAAATGATAGATTTTCATACAATCATACAATATGTAATAATTGGTATTATTTTATTATTAATATCATTAGTAATTTTAAAATTATCAAAAAAAGACTTTGGTATAGAAATTAATAAGTTAGTTAAATATTTAGGTGGTAAAGATAATATACTAGATACAGAAGTAAATATGTCTAGATTTAAAGTAACACTTAAAGATGTATCAATAGTTGATAAAGAAGGAATTCAAAAACTAGGTGCCAAAGGTATCGTAGAAATAGATAACCAATTAAAAATTATATTTGGAAATGATTCAAGAACATTAAAAAGATATGTTGATGAATTAAAAAAATAAACACGATTTCTATCGTGTTTTATTTTGCACTTCTTGTTCTTCTTCAAAATTGTTTGAATCACTATAATGAGAAAACAACAATTTCTTTTGAAAATCTTCTATCTCTTTTTTCATTTTTTCTTTTTCATCTTCAGGAATATCCAAAGAATCAATATTAGTTATACATTCTTCATAATTACGTTGTAATTGTTCAGGTAAATCTTTAGATTTCTTTTGTTCTTCATAATATATATTATTAATCTCTTCCATATAATCTTTTA
>JAIKYM010000118.1 GCA_024683115.1 Bacilli bacterium | reverse complement strand
TAGTCTTCTTCCAAATTGGAACCATACTATTTAATGTTTCTTCTACTTCTTTATCTTCATATTCATCTTTAGTTCCTTGTTTAGGTACACTCTTTACTATATTCATTTTAATTGGATATGTAATATAATCAGAATACTTTTTAATTAATTCTTGTATTTTATGATCATGTAGATATTCAGAATATTTAAATTCGTCTGTATCATCTTTCAATGTAATGATGATATCAGTACCTACTTCTTCTTTATCTCCACTTTCAATAGTATATCCATCTATACCGGATGATTCCCAAGTATAAGCATCTTTTTCACCATAAGCTTTAGATATTACTTTAATATTAGATGCTACCATGAATGCTGAATAGAATCCTACACCAAATTTACCAATTATATCAATATCTTCTTTATGTTCATTTTCAGCTTTAAATACTTCACTACCTGATTTAGCTATTGTACCTAAGTTATTCTCAAGTTCTTCCTTAGTCATACCAATACCATTGTCAGAGATAGTTATAGTTTTAGCATTTTCATCAGTTGATATTTTGATATATAAATCATCTTTATTAACTTTAATCTTTCTATCAGTTAATGATTTATAGTATAACTTATCAATTGCATCTGATGCATTAGAGATTAACTCTCTTAAAAATATATCTTTGTTTGTATATATGGAATTAATCATTAAATCCATAAGTTTCTTAGATTCTGTTTTAAATTGCTTTTTAGCCATTTTTACACTTCCTTCATTTATTGTTATATCACTTATAATTAGCACAGTCAATAGTTAAGTGCTAATTATAAAGTAAAGAAAAAAGCGTATTAACTACGCTTTAAATTCTTGAGATATATAATAAGTAGAAGAACCATCTTCAGCAACCCCAATTCCTACATATTTATAATTTGGATTCATGATATTCTTTCTATGTGATGGAGAATTCATGAAACCATTCATTGCATTTGACATATTTGAAAAACCTCTAGCTATATTTTCACCAGCACCATTATGAGATATTTTTAAGTCTATAAATATAGTAGACCATTTTCTACATAAATCTTTATTATATTCATTATTCGGACAATATCTTGCATGTTCAAATACTTTTGTATAATGCATTTCTAAAGATCTAATTGTAGCAGCTAAAGTCATTTTATAATCATATACAACAGGATTTAAACCTTCTTTAGCTCTTTCTATATTAATTAATTCAATCATTTCATTTATTTTATCGTTATATTTAACTATATAAGCTTTTGCTTCTTCAATTAATTCATTTGTTTTAGGTCCAGTATAAACATTGTTTTGTACTGGAGTTTCAATAACTGTTTCTACTTTCTTAGTTGTAGTGATAACTTTTTTAGTTGTTTTTTTTGTAGTTGGAACAGCTGTTGTAGTTGTTGTAGTTACATGATTAGTCGTAACTACTGTAGTAGCCTTACCTTGTTCATAAGCTATATTCGTATAATTATTTGAATATTCTCTCTTATCTAAGTTGCAACCAGTTAATAATATAATAGATAAAATAATAACTATTACTTTTTCCTTTAACATACCAATTACCCCTTTTGTTAGTTGTATATTATAACAAAAAGGTCTTAAAAAAGCAAAAAACTATACGAACGTTTATTCGTATAGTTTATATAGTTATTATTAGTTATTAAAGAAGTTTGTAAATACGTTAGTTTGATCGTTTAATACTTCTTCAGTTAATTCATCAAAAGAACCTTTTAATTTATCAGATCTTAATGTCATATATTTAGAACATTTACCTTCTTTAAAATAGAAATGATCACCACCAAAGATTCTTTTTACTCCTACTTCATATTCTTTACCATCTTTTTCCATAGTATAGTCTTGAACATAGTTTTTAACTGCTTCTAATATCTTTGTATATTCAGGAGTTGCATCTTTAGTCTTAGTTATAGTAGCTTTACCTTTTTTGTTTACTTCTAAAGAATATAAATCTCTTAAGATTTCATTATGATCATCATCCCAGAAATCTATATAGTAAATACTCTTAATTCCATTTTTCATTGCTACTTCAATAGCTTTTTCTAATCCAGATCTACACCATGGACATAGAGGATCTCCAACATATAAATAGAATGTTTCATTATTTTCAATCTTCTTAACTATTTCACTAGGTGTTACTTTAACATATGGATTGTTTTCATTAATATTTAGAGTACGATAAACTTTATCACCTTTTGCTGATTTACCATTTAAAGCCTCATATTCATTTTTAAAATCGATAGAACTTTGTTTATGAGTTGTTTTATTACATCCACCAACAAATCCTATTCCTAAAATAACTAATAATAATAGTACAATTTTCTTTTTCACTCTTTTACCTCCTCAATACTACATCTAGTATAGAATAAAAAAAACAACTAACAAAATAAATTGCTAGTTGAATTAACTAAACTTTAAGTTGAGTTAACATTCATCATCTAAATGAAGTGGTATTTTATATGATGTAGTTTTATTATTATCTTTTGCTTCAATAAATAACATTAATGTATCTTCTTTATATATCTTACATGTTTGTTTGTAATTATCTACCTTGATAGAAATAGTTTTCAAATAATCTTCTAGATTAATATTCTTCTCTTCTTCACAAGTATATATAACATTGTCACTTTCAGATAAAACACATTTAATACTTTCATACTTTTTGGTGTCATCTCCACCACAATACTCTATTTTACTAATTCGAATAGTAGATGATTGTGCATTGTATGCTAGATTACCAGAGATTTTAAAAATATCACATGTAGTAGTTATCTTTTTCAAATCTATGTCTGGATTAGTTGGAGATTCTTCCTTATGTTGATAATGAATTACAATAGTAACAATTATAGCTACAACAATAACTCCAATTAATATACCCACTAGAATATTAAAAGATTTAGAAGATTTACTTTGTATTTTATTACCATCTAAAAAATCATTAACATTAAGATTAAAATCATCACACATTTGTTTAATTAATACAATATCAGGTAGATTAGTACCATTTTCCCACTTAGATACGGCTTGATATGTTACACCATATTTGTCAGCAAGATCTTTTTGAGTTAATCCATTGTTTTTACGTAATTCTTTAATTAAGTTACCAACCTTTTGTGGATCCATATTAATCTCTTCTCTTTCTAAAATAATTATAAAATAAAAATAACTATTTTCATAGTTATTTTAATAATAAACTTGTTACGGATAATTCAGTAGAATCAGTGTTATTAGCGGAGTCATTTTCTTTATTATCTTCTTTAACTTCATCAATAATTACATCATTAT
>JAIKYM010000097.1 GCA_024683115.1 Bacilli bacterium | reverse complement strand
TAACACGCCAATTATATATTGAATGAGCATATAATCCTTTTTTATATGAACTAACTATCTTATAGTTTTCTTTATGATTTAATAATAAACCTACTATGGCGTAGTTAGACATAATTAAATGATATTTTTTAACTACATTAACATATCTATAAGATTTAAATTCACGATCATTTAAACCAGGCCCATCAAAAGAATAAATAGCTTTAACTTTCTTTTGTTTTAATGGACTTAAATGCATAGTACCAACTAATGCTAAATTACCACCTTTTGAATGACCACCTATTATATATTTCTTTTCAGATAATATTTTTATATTTGTACTTAAATAATGAATGCACTTCTTTTGAGCAGGTATTAAAAATCTATAAGATAATTGAAAATC
Organism: Bacilli bacterium; assembly: GCA_024683115.1. Taxonomy (GTDB): domain Bacteria; phylum Bacillota_I; class Bacilli_A; order RF39; family UBA660; genus UBA6985. Next base: position 7,903 of record JAIKYM010000097.1, on the reverse strand, counting down.
TTCTTTCCATGCAGATATCTCATCATCTGTTCCTTCTATAGAAATAAAGACTGTATCTGAATTTATATCTATAAACATAGCAGAAAATTGTAATTCTTCATTTGCTTCATAAACATAATTATAAATATTCAAATCTTTATATCTATTTGCATTCATAATAGAACGAGCTATCTTATATGAATCTCTTAAACCTAATCCATGTGTAGCAAGTTCTTTATCAGTATATAAGCTAAAAAACTTAGTTAAGGCATCTTTTAACTTAACCTTACTTTCATTTGGATAAAGAATACCATCGTAGGAAATATATGATAATACAGATAAAATAGCATAGTCTATCTCACCTATGCTCTTTTCTTCAAATGTTTGATCACCATATTTTTCAACATAACTAATAATATTCTTCATACTTTACTCCTTAGAATATAAAGTTAAATACACCTGCCGAAACTAGTCCCATAATAATACCAGCTAATAATACACCAAGTACTATAAAGACTACACTCTTTTTAAAATCCAAATCCAATAAAGATGCAGCAAGTGTACCAGTCCATGCACCAGTTCCAGGTAACGGAATACCAACAAATAACATCAATGCTACATATACACTTTGGCCAGTTTTAGATGTTAATTTCTTTCCACCTTTTTCACCTTTATTTAATAACCACTTAAATATAGAACCTACCCATTTTAAAGAATTAGGCCACTTCTTATTTGCACCCCATTCAAGTACTTTTCTTGCAAAGAAAAATATAAAAGGAACAGGAATCATATTACCTATTATACAAATAATATACAAAGGTACAATATCAAGAGGTGGACCAAATAAATCAGATAAACCAATTGGCACTGCTCCTCTTAATTCAACAATTGGAACCATTGATATTAAAAATACTATTAAATACTTCATTTTAAATCACCTATTTATTTTTAGATATACCTAAGTATCTTAAAAACTCATAATCATTAACTTTAAACGAATAATAAGTTTGATCACAATAAGTATATTCTTCACATTCATAATGTTGTTTAAGCTTGTCAGCTATTTCATTTTTTATTGTACTGATACCTATGCAGTCTACTTCACCATCTTTATATTTGATATAAACATCAATACTAGATGGAATTTCATAATCACCAGTTAAATCAGTAGATAACGCCAGACTAAATAAACCACGAATATTTTCATCTACATTAGTATAATCATTACACATATCAGTAAAGAACTCTGTAGTTTTTTCTTTAACACCGTTAAGAGATACTGTTCTTAATTGAGCACCTACACAAATACTTAAATCTATAATATTCTTTTTATTCATTGATGAAATTAGCTTAATTAATTCTTCACAATTATCATCAAAACAAAAAGTCATAGTTGGATTATTATTATATATATAGTGTTCAGTTTCTTCAACCGGATGTCCAGCACAACAACCAGTAGTTGCTAAACCTTTATCCCATAAATGTAATAAAGCTTTTTCTAAATATTCATTACCTTCTGAAAACTCTTTAGCATACTTGTCCTTTTCAGCTAAAACCGTTCCCATGACATGTACATATGTTGTGTTTTTCATAATTACACCTATTATCTAAGAATATCTATTCTTTCTTGGATGTTATCAGAAATACATACATAAGATCCAGATACTACAATATCCAATCCATCTAGATATTTTCTAGTATCAGCATTAACTCCACCATCAAATTCAATTTCAAATGATAAGCCATATTTATTTCTTAATTCAACAAGTTCTTGGATCTTACGTGTAGTATCAAGAATTAATTCTTGACCACCTTTTCCTGGAAAAACACCCATGATTAAAACTATATCTAAATTATCAAGATATTGCAATAGTCTTTCAACGCTTGTATCAGGATTAATTGCAACACCTGCTTTTAAACCTAATTCATGAATACAATCAATGTAATACTCTGTATTACCTATTTCTTCATGAATAGTAATATTGTTAATATTAGTTAAACTTTGTAATTCTCTAATATATGGTATTGGATCTTGTATCATCATATGAATATCTAGTTTTTTATTTAAATCTTTAGTTAATGAAACTACTTCATCAGATAATAATTGAGTATTCTCAACAAAAATACCATCCATCATATCAATATGAATGAATTCAGTATTTGTATTTTCTAACTCTTTTAATGCTTCTTCTCTACTATTTTTAGTCTTAGTAATTGATATTGAAGTTTTCATCGCCCATCACCATCTTTTTATAATTATCATATCTAGATTGTAATATTTTATTATTATCTAAATCTTCTTTAATCTTACATCCAATTTCATTTATGTGTTTGCAGTCTCTAAACTTGCATCCATCATTATCAAATTCAGGAAAACAAAATTTAATATTATCCTTATCTTCTTCATTTAAGTCTAATGCAGAAAAACCAGGAGTATCTGCTATGTAAGAACTTTTATATTTAAATAATTCAACATGTCTAGTTGTATGTTTTCCTCTACCTAATGCTTCAGATATATCATTAGTTTCTTGATTAATATCTGGAAGTAATCTATTTAATAAAGTTGATTTACCAACACCAGTTTGACCGGTTAAAACTACAACTTTATCTTTAATATATTCATCTAATATATCTATTTCAGTGTTAATAACTACCTTGTAACCAACACTTTTATAATATGCTATTATTTCATCATAGTAATTTTTTTCATCCAATGTTAATAAATCATACTTTGTGAATACAATAATTGGTTCTATATCTTTTAGAGTTATATTAACAAGCATCTTATCTAACAAGGCTGTTGATAACTCTGGTCTTTTTAAAGATGTAACAATTAATGCACAATCTATATTTGCTACCATTGGTCTATTTAAACTATTCTTTCTTTCCTTAATATCAAGAATATAGTTTTCATCAGATATTTCTACATAATCACCAACTAAAGGGATAAGTTTATCATTTCTAAACTTACCCCTTGCACGTGATTCATGTTCAACACCATCGACATCGACAGTGTATAAGTTGCTAATAATTCTTGTTATTCTACCTAACATTATTCTTCCCCTGTACCAGTTCCATTTTCATCATAATTTTCAGCTATATAAATCTTTAAGCTTTGTCCAGTTTGTACTCTTGTACCAGCAGCAGGACTTTGTTTATAAATCTTGCCTTCTGGATATTCATTAGTTAAATCATAACTAGGTTCTGGGAATTCAACAGAATATTTATCGCACCATTCTTGAATCTTAGCTAATGTATAACCTTCAGAGAAATCTGGATATGTTGTATTCATATCAGGAATATATAAAGTAACTTTATCACCAGGTTTAACAAGTGTTCCCTTAGCAGGTTCTTGTCTTAATACTTGTTCAGCTGTGACATTATTATAATCTTCAGGTTCTTCCTTAGTTATAAATACAAATATATTATTCATCTCTAATATAGCTTGTACTTTATTATAGTTTTGTCCAGTATAATCATCTAGAACAATTCCACCTTCACCAGATGAAACATATAAAGTAATTGTTGTACCCTTTTTAACTGTTCTTCCAACTTGTGGATTAGTACGAGTTACATTACCTTCTTCAACATCAACTGATGTTTCAGTTTTAACTTCTGTTGCAACTTCAAGTCCTAAAGCTTCAAGTTTAGACTCTGCTTCAACAACGCTCATGTTCTTAACTTCTGGAATCTTAATTTCTTTTACTTCAGTTAACTTAGGTAATAATACAACTAAAGCAGTAACTATTACAAATAAAGATGTGAAGATAATAGCTAATATTAATAATAACTTATTTTCACCCTTCTTTTGTTCTTTAGTTTTCTTCTTTGGTTCTTTCTTTTCTTCGATCTTAGTTGCTTTAATTTCTTCAGTTTCAGCAAACTTATCTAAGAATTCATCTTCTTTATCTTTACCCTTAGCCTTCTTCAATTTATCTTCCTTCTTTAAATCTTCATCAGTTGGAACAGGTGTAGTTCTAACTTCAGACTTTTTAATATTTTCATTTTCAAGTTCAGCATACTTAAATGTATACTTAGGTTCATTTTCTCTCTCTTTTGATAGAGATGTTTTTAAATCGTCATACATCTCTCTAGCATCTGCATATCTATTTTTAGGATTCTTAGCAGTTGCTTTAAGAATGATATTTTCAATTGATTGAGGAATTGATTCAATCTTAGTTCTAACAGATGGAACAGGTTCCTTAATTTGTTTTAATGCAATTTCAACTGCATTATCACCACGGAATGGAAGTTCACCAGTTAATAACTCATACATTAATATACCCATTGAATAAACATCTGATTGAATTGTTGCACCCTTACCACTTGCTTGTTCAGGTGGTAAATAATGAACTGAACCCATAACTTAATTTGTTTGAGTTAATTGAGTTGAATTTAAAGCCATCGCAATACCAAAGTCTGTAATCTTAATTAATCCATTCTCTAGTATCATGATATTTTGTGGTTTAATATCTCTATGAATAATATATGAATCATGGGCAGCTGACATACCATCAGTTACTTGAGACATGATATCAACAACTTCATTCAATGTTAACTTACCACGTTTTTTCAACAATTGCTTTAATTGTTTACCTTCAATGTATTCCATTACTATGTAGTAAGAACCATTGTCTTCACCTACATCATAAACTTCAACAATATTTGGATGTGATAAAGATGATGCAGATAAAGCTTCTCTTTGGAATCTTCTAACGAATTTTTCATCAGTTGCAAGATCTCCACGAAGAACTTTAACAGCTACATTTCTATCTAGAATAGTATCATATGCTAGATAAACATTAGCCATACCACCTTCACCAATCGTCTTAATTATTTGATATCTATCATTAATCTTTTGACCCTTTACTATCATTTAGTGCCACCACTTTCATTCTTTAATAATAAAGCTATTGAAATATTATCTAATCCACCTCTAACATTACATTTCTTAATTAGTTTAATTAGTTTTTCATCCATTTCAATATCTTCTTCAGCTAATACCTTTTCAATTTGTTCAACTGTTAGCATGTTAGTTAAACCATCTGAACATAATAGAACTCCATCTACATCACTTTCAACATCAAATATATCTAATTCACATTGATCTGATGCACCTAATGCTCTCATTAAAACATTTTTCTTTGGATGATTTCTTGCTTGTTCAGGTGATAAATCTCCTGTCTCAACTAAGAAGTTTACTAATGTATGATCTTTAGTTACTTTCTTTAACTTACCATTTTTAATAACAAATCCAGATGAATCTCCTATGTTAACAAACATTAAGAATTCTTTAGTCATTAGAGCCATTACACAAGTAGTACCTAATCCAGATGCTTCAGGATTATTCTCAGAATACTTAATTATTTGAGAATTAATTTCTTTAACATTTTCTCTTAACCAATTGATTGCATCTTGTTTAGAACCTATAGATGATAATTTTTGGAACCTAGAACCAATATGAGTTACAACCATAGATGATGCAACTTCACCTGCTCTATGTCCCCCCATACCATCAGCTACAATCATTAAATGTTCAGATGCTTGATTTTTTACTATTGTTACAGAATCTTCATTATGACTTCTTACTCTTCCTGCGTCAGTTATATAAAATGATTTCATAACTTATTCACCTCGTTCGCTCTTAGCTGTCCACATGCAGCATCTATCTCATCACCGAATCTCTTACGAATCGTGACATTGATTTTATTTTTCTTCAATATATCATAAAACTTCATAACTTGTGCTTGTGGTGAAGTTTTATATTCAATATGTGATGTTTCATTGTAAGGAATTAAATTAACATATACATTTAATCCTTTTAATAACTTTGATAATTCATTTGCACACTTATCAGTATCATTAACATCTTTTAATAATAAATATTCAATAGTTACTCTTCTATTAGTTTGATCAATGTATCTTTTAATTGCATCAATCAATTCTTCTATTGGATATGCTTTGTTTACTTTCATTATCCTACTTCTAAGTTCATTGTTAGGAGCATGTAATGAAATAGCTAAATTTGTTTGTAAATCTTCAGTAGCATATTTATCAATCATTGGAACAAGTCCAGATGTAGATATAGTAATATGTCTTGCACCTATTTCTATTCCATATGGTGAATTAATAATCCTTACGAAATCCATTACATTATTGTAATTATCAAAAGGTTCACCTATTCCCATAACTACAACAGAATCAATTCTTTCATTGATATCTTCTTGTATCATGATTATTTGTCTAACCATATCTGCGGCAGTTAAGTCTCTTACCTTCTTTAATCTACCAGATTCACAAAATGAACATCCCATGTTACATCCAACTTGTGAAGATACACAAATTGAATTACCGTAGTCATGTTTCATAAGAACTGCTTCAATTAAGTTGCCATCTTCAAGTTCAAATAAATACTTGTTAGTTAACTTACTTTCTTGCTTAGTTCTTAACTTTAATAATTTAGTGGAAAACTCATTGTTTAACTTTTCAGCTAGTGTTTTTGATATATTAGTCATCTCATAAAAATCATAAATGTGTTTTTTATAAATCCACTCGAATATTTGTCTAGCTTTAAATTTCTTATCGCCGATTGATTCAAAGTAGTTTTCTAAATCACTTAGTTTGTAATCAAATATACACTTCATATTTCCACCTTATATCAATTATACCAAAAATATCCAAAAATAGAAACGAAAAAACGATTATATTCTTATAATCGTTTATGTTGTTTTAGGCACTTTGGCCTTGATTGTCTTTTTCTCTATACTATCATGTTTTTCATAGTATTCTTTATCAATAGGCATATTCTTCTTAGCAAGTCTCTTGTCTATTAAATCTCTTACTATTTCATAAATAACAGTAAACACTGGCACACCTACTAATAAACCTGGAATTCCGAATAATCCACCGAATAAAGTGATTGCAAATAATACCCAGAACGAAGGTAAACCTGTAGCAGTACTTTGGATTCTTGGAGTAATTAAGTTAGCATCAATTTGTTGTAATACAATTATAAATACTACAAAGATTAATGCCTTAACTGGATCTACAAAACATATAAGTATTGCAGATGGAACTGTACCAATGTATGGTCCAAAGTAAGGAATAAGGTCAGTTAAGCCAATTATTACTGCTATTAAAAGTGGATATGGGAACCCACAAACTAATAAGAATATGAATGTTAATAGTAATATAATTGATGAATCTGTTACCTTACCAATCATAAAATTAACAAATATCTTATTAATATGTTTTACCTCGACAATAAATTCATTAACAGCACGTGAATCAAATAAAGAATATAATACTTTCTTTGTACCTGCTCCAAAATTATTTGTATTAGCTAAAATATATACAGCAAATACAAATCCAATTAACCAATTTAAGATACCCTTTGCAACAGCAAGTAATCCTGAACCAAGATTATTTATTGCTGTATTAACAGCTGGTAAGGCAATATCATTTAAGCCATTTGTAACTGCAGATAAAATAGTATCATAGTTATCCATAACTTGTCTTTCAATCGCACTATCAGATATCCAATTTCTAATTATATTTTCCAAATCATTTAAATATGATGGTAAATGAACAATAATCGATTTAATTGAATTTAATAACTCAGGAATAATTATACTTATTAATGTAACAATAATACCTACAATAATAGCTAATGTTATTGTAATTGAAAGATTTCTTCTTGTAGTTTTATTCTTAACTTTCTTTAATACCCTGTTTTCAAACATATTAACAATTGGATGCATAATATATGCGAGTACTAAACCTATTATCAATGGAGATAATATACTTAATAACCCTCCAATTAAATTGATAAAATCACCTATATGTAAAACAAAGAAGTAAAATAAAATGACGAAACATATAACCAAAGCGATTTGTACATATCTATTTTCTAATATCTTTTTCA
>JAIKYM010000080.1 GCA_024683115.1 Bacilli bacterium | reverse complement strand
GATACTCCTGATGCAGCTAATATACTTGAAATACCAGCTATTAAACCAGGATCCATACCTTCAGCACCCATTTTTTTAATTTTTTGTTCAACTACAACAGGTTGAGGTTGAACAGGTTGAACTGGTTGAACAGGTTGTTCTTGTGTTGGAGTATCTGGAGTTGGATTATCTGGTGTTGGATTATCTGGTGTTGGTTGATCTGGTGTTGGTTCATTTGGTGTATCCCCTTCAGTTTTATAATCCCACTCATCTTTTAAACCAGGTTCTGGATGAACATCTTCTGGTTTAGCTTCCTCAGCTCTTTCTTCAGGTCCCTTACCAGGATTTTCTACTGGTTGAGGTTCTTCTGAAGGTTTTTCTCCGCCTTGAGAATTATCAACAACTGCTTCAGCGTCTTGTGGAGCTGGTCCTTCTTCGCCTCTTTCTTGTTGTTCTATATTTTGTTGTGTATGTTCTTCTTGTTCTTGTTCAGTAATGTTTTCATAAGTTGGTGTACCTTCTTGTGTCCATTCATCAGTTTCATCAACTAAGTCTGTAGCATAAGCGGTAATACCAGCAGCGCTTGTTAATTTAGTAGCTAATACTAATGCTACTAACAATTTTTTTAAGTTAGCCTTTCTATTATTCATATATCAACACTCCCTCTTCTATCTATGTAATGTAGAAGTTTCTTCTACATAATAGCCACTTTCATCTACGATACCATCTTTAACTTTTATTTTACCATTGATGATACCTAAAACTACTTCTTTATTGTTACCATCACATGTAACAAATTGCATTAATTTTGAATCTGATGTTAATTCAAAACCATCAACTGTTGTATAGCCTTGATTTTTAGCATCAGTTATAAAATCATATACGAATCTTTCTTTTTCATTTTGAGATTCGAAATTTTGAATATGTAAGACTGAATTTGATTCAGAACTTACAGATCTTGCTGCTATTAATTGAACAGCATATCCATATCCATCACTTGTATAAATGATAGCCATTGGATTTTCTTTTATGTAATCTTTATTTTGCATATAATATCTTAAGTCGTGGAACATTTTTGGATAAACAGAATCTTTTTTCATGTTATGTCCATATATAATATTCATATCACTTAAATTATCAAATGATTGACTTAATTTATTATTATAAGCTGATAAGTATAATGTACCAGCAGCATATTTATCTCCAGCAATATTCTTTCTAATGTAATAATCATCCATTACAGCATAATCATTAGCTTCAATGCCTTCTTTTAAATATTCTGCTTTACCAGCTTCTACCCAATCTCTTAATCCTTCAACTTTATCTATATTATTTACTGAAGGATGAACAACTGGATAATCTATATTTGTTCCTGGAAAGTTAATCCATACTGTATCATCCGATGGGGCTGGATTTAAACTATTTAGGAACTCACTAGTAATCTCATTATTGAATTCATAACCTGAATTATATAAATCAGTATCTATATATTCATGTTTTTCAATGATTACTTCTTCTTCATCTTCATCTATTGGTTGAGTAACTTCTTCATTACTCTCATAATTACTATTATCTTGTGGTTGTTCTACTGTACTTGCTTCTTCTTTTGCATCATCTATATATGTTTGTGTATCTTCTTTAGTCTTTAATGCATCTAAGGCACCAGACTTACATATTCCATATATACCTACAACAATACAAGCACCAGCTAGAATACCAACACCATATGTTTTTAAATTTTTAATACCTGATTTTAAGAAATTCTTTCTTTGAAGACTCTTCTTATATCTTGATTCCTTAGCAGCTATGACTTTTAATTGTTTAGCTTTTTTAGCTTCTTCCTTTTTCTTATTAGATTCTTCTAATCTTTTAAGTCTTTCTACTTCTTCTTTTTGTTTAGCTAATTCAGCTTGTTTAGCTTTTTCTTGCTTAGCTAATTCAGCTTGTTTAGATTTTTCTTTTTTAGCTAATTCTTGTCTAACTAAAGCTTCTTCTTTTTTGATTTTTGCTACTTCTTTTTTAGTAGCATCTCTTTGTTTTCTTAATTCTTTTAAAGCTTCAGCTTGTCTTCTTTTTAATACACTATCTTGAATGCGTTTAGCTTTAACTATTTGTTTATATAGTTTTTTCTTGTCCGCTTTCTTTTTTCTAAGAATCTTAGCTTCTCTTGCAGCAATTATTTTTTGCTCTTGAGCTTTATTCTTAGCAGCTTGTTTTTCATAATCTCTTTGTTTCTTTTCATTTTGTTTTTTTAATTGTTCAATTTCTTTTCTTAATTGATCAATTTCTTTTTGATTATGAACAGAAGAATTTCTTGATATCATAGTGTTTTTATCTACCATATCAACCACACCCTTTTATTCCCTTTATTCAAATAGATGTGATTAATATCAAATAACTACAAATACCAATCATATCCCTTTGAATTGCGTTATATGATACCACTTAACACTACTTTTGTCAAATTAGCGAGACCTTCTATTTAGCCTTGTTTCCCTTCGCTTTTCCGTACTTTTCTTTAAATGCAACTACTTTCAATGTATCAGGATACATATCTAGCAATAGCTCATCATTTTTTTCAGAATCAATATATCTTCCAATTATCTCTTTTGCTTCAGTTTTTGTTATTCTAGCATAATAGGTATCACCTATATCTTCATATAATTGTTCTAGTCTTTTTGTTTCTTCATATATCTTAGATATAGCAAAATCAGTGGCTCTATAGTCTTCCATAACCATACTATTAGCTAATAAAGAACATAAATTATTACAAATCATGTATGTAACAGTATTATCTATAATAAAATTAGATAAACTTTCACCTTCAAGTTTTGTTTCAACTTCAGCCATTTTATCTACTATTTTTCCATAACTTTCTACAATTTTACGGTTATTTTCATCTTCACTAGATGATATAGCCATTGGTTGTTCCATATTAAGACATTTATCTATCTTTGTTCTTCCTATAGAAAAATAATTACTACCCATAATAACGTCCCTTTCTTAAGTGTTTATACTATCACTTAAGATATAAATAGTCAAAGAAAAAAGACTTAATCTTTCTTTCTTAAGTCTTCTATTTTTTGTCTTAATATTATGTTTGCTTCCATAGGTCCATTCATATCATGTAATAGTAATAATGCATCTTGAAACTTCTCTATAGTAGTTCTTTCTTTTTCAATACTACTATTTAAGGCCTCATAGTCGAATCCTTCAACTCTATTATCTTCTAAATATGAATCTATAAATTTCTTAATATCATTAAGTAAATAAATCTTATCTTTATATTCATCTAGTAGTTCTATTCCATAGTAACCAGATATCATATATTTATATGGATCATCATATCTCATATTATCACCTAATAGATATTA
>JAIKYM010000033.1 GCA_024683115.1 Bacilli bacterium | reverse complement strand
CCATATAATAACTAAAAAATAATGAGTATTACCTCATTATTTTATATTATTAATTCTTTCATCTATTCTATCTTTTCCTAATAGTTTCATGATTTCATAAAGATCAGGTGTCATATTTTTACCTGTTAGTGCAATTCTAATAACTGTAGATACATCTGCAACATTACCTTTGAATGCATCAGGATTTTCTTTATACTCTTTCATGTTAGATGTATAACCTTCTAATGATTCAGTTAATTCTTTAACATGTTCAAACCATGTTTCTTTATCATCATTTTCATTGTAATAATTATTGATGTATTTATCTAATATAGATTTAATTTCATCTATATTATTTATTTTATCCCAAGTATATGTAGGATTAAATAATTCATCAAACATATAAGATATAGCTGGTTTAACATCTTCCCATTTTGCATAATCTTTTCTTGGTTTCTTTTGTTCTCTTTCAATATTTAATATTGCTTTTGTATAATCTACATCTTTATTAATTATTTCATTGAACTCTTTATCATATTCCTTAGTATAAGTATCTAACATATCAAATACTTCATCTTTAGTTAATCTAGAAATATAATTCTTAGAAATATTATCTAGCTTATCTAAATCATATAAAGCTCCAGATGGACTCATCTTCTTTGCACTAAATTCAAACTCAGTAAACTTAGCATCTGGATGTCCCTCTCTCCAAGCTTCATAGTTAGAGTTAGCTATTGTCATAATAGATTCAATAACTGCATATTGAGGATATCCTTTTTCTTCATAGAAAGTCATTCTTGCTTCTGGGTCTAAACGTTTAGATATCTTTCTGATTGTATCTCCATCCTTCTTTAAAATTAAAGGAGTATGAATATATTTAGGCATTTTATATCCGAATGTATTAAATAAATTATAATGAACTGGAATAGATGCCATCCATTCTTGTCCTCTTACTACATTTGTTGTTCTCATTAAATGATCATCAACTAAATGTGCAAAATGATATGTTGGAAGTTCAGTAGATGATTTATAAATAATTGTATCTATATCATCTTCATGTAATTTCATTTCACCATTAGCTAAATCATTAAATACAAATTGATGATTGAAGTTACCTGGTGATTTTAATCTAATAACAAATTGTTCACCAGCTTTAATCTTTTCAATTGCTTCATCAACTGGTAAATCTCTATATTTAGCAAACTTACCATAGATACCAATTCTCATCTTAGCTTTAGATTGGTTATCTCTGATTACTTCTAGTTCTTCAGCAGTTAAGAAACAAGGATATGCTTTACCTTCACTTATTAAATATTTAATAAAACATTTATATATATCTTTTCTTTCAGATTGGATATAAGGTCCATAGTTACCTTTAGTTTCTCCACCCTTTATTTCATATTCATCTGGATCTAAACCATAATGTTTTAATACATGCATAATATATTCTACAGCACCGTCTATTTCTCTAGCTTGGTCTGTATCTTCATTTCTTAAAAAGAATACTCCATTACTTCTTTTAGCAATAACATAATCTATTACTACTGAATAAAAATTACCTATATGCATAAAACCTGTTGGTGATGGTGCATATCTAGTTACAACTGTTCCTTCAGGTCTTTCAGGATATTCTTTTTCATAATCTTCTATTGTTTTTGTAATATCAGGAAATATAAAATCAGCTAATTTTTTATAATCCATATTTACTCACCTCATTTGCATATTAATTATATAAAAAAACATTGATTTAATCAATGTTTATTATTTAATATCAATATATTCTTTTATCCATGATTCAAATGCATCAGCATCTTGATATTTGTTTAAATCATCATCACTCTCTGCATCTAAATATGCAACTGGTTTACCATTCTTAACAACAATAACAGTTGGTACATATTTAACAGTTTCATATAATTTAGTTTTCTTAAACTCATCTATATTAATAGATAAGAAATCTATTTTATATTTATCCATGAATTCTTTAAATATATTTTCACATGGTACACTGAAGTTACAAAAGTAATTATATGCATATACTACATAATTTTTATTATTCTCATCATTT
>JAIKYM010000150.1 GCA_024683115.1 Bacilli bacterium | reverse complement strand
TTAATTATACAAACTCAACCAATGGTATGTGTAAATTATATGATTAATATTATATGATTTAAGCATGAAAGGAGATAAAAGTTCATGAATTTAATTAAGATTGGTAAATTTATTGCTGAATCAAGAAAGAATAAAAATCTTACTCAAGAAGAATTAGCTGAAAAACTATTTATTACAGATAGAGCAGTATCTAAATGGGAAAGAGGTTTATCATTACCTGATGCAGATAAAATGTTAGATCTTTGTAATATCTTAGATATTAATGTTAATGAACTTTTAATTGGTGAGAAGATTGATATGAAAGATAATGAGAAGAAAACAGAAGAATTATTACTAGAATTAGCTAAACAAGAGGAAATTAAGAATAAGAAAATAATGACTTCTATGTGGGTAATTATGGTTTTATCTACATTATTCTATGTTGCTTTATTAATAGTTTCCATCATGTTATTTATAGAAGGGCCAATTCTAGGTGCCATTATTGTAGTAGCTACAATGGTATTATGTTGTTCATGCTTCTATGCATTAAAACTAGAAGTAGAAGCAGGTTACTATGAATGTAAGAAATGCCATCATAGACATGTACCTTCTTATAAACAAGTTCTATGGGCTCCTCATATGGCTACAACAAGATATCTAAAATGCCCTAAATGTGGTAAGAGAAGTTGGTCTAAAAAAGTAATGACTAAGTAATATGTAAATGAATAAGAATAGAAAATCTATTCTTATTTTTTAGTTGTATAATTATATTAGAAAGGAGTATCTTATGAAAAAGTCAAAGGCTTTAATTATAGTATTATTATTAGTTATAGTTGTTTTAGGAGTATTTGTTATCTTATTAGCTACTGGTAAAGCTTGTGATGCTAGATGTAGTTGTAAGGATAATTCTGAAATAACAATAGATGAATCTAAATTAAAAAATATTAAATCTAGTGATTATAATATCATTAAAGGTTTCTATGATGATAAGTTCTCTATTCACTTATTATCAAATGGTAAAGTTAATTTTGATTTAGATAGAGATTTAACTAATATCAATAATGCTATAGATATTGAAACATTAGATAATTATTTATATATCTTAACTAAAGATGGTAATATTTATAAGTATTATCTAGGAGTTACTAAAGAAGTAACACTTGAAGCAACTAAAGTAGAAGAATTCAAGGATATTAAAAAAATAGTTTCATATTCTACTAGAGCTAAAAATGCAGGTGGATGTAATTATATAATAGCTATTGATAAAGATAATAATTATAAAACAGTTGCAGAATTCTGTGTTTAATAATTAAGTAAAGAAGTAGATTAAATCTGCTTCTTTTTTTGATATAATAAAATAGAAATATAAATGTTAAGAAAACGGGCGCATATTCCAGTTGTTATTGGTAGAGTATAAACTTCAAATATCATATGATGGTATCAGAAAGAAGGAATAAACATGGAAATTGGAAATAAGATCATGGAATTAAGAAAGAAAAATGGTCTATCACAAGAAGAACTAGCTGAAAAGATAGGTGTAGCTAGACAAACAATATCTAAATGGGAATTAGGTGAAACATCTCCTGACTTAAAACAATCTAAAGAATTATCTAAATTATTCAAAGTAAGTTTAGATGAATTAACTAACAATGATATTAAAGAAGTATTAGTTGAAAAAACATCTAACACTGAAAGATTAGCAGGATTAATTCTTAAACTAATTAAAGTTGCTGTTGTATTGGTTATTACATTCCCAATTGTATTAATTATATTATGTATAATATATAAAAATGTTAGAACTGCTAATCAAGGTAGACTAATGGAAACATCTATTATTTGTACACTACATGATGAGACATATAGCTATGAATTTCTTTTCTATGAAACTACAGGACAAATAAAAGAAGCAGGTGGAGATGGATATCTAGCTAATATAACTGATGTTGAACAAGCTAGAGATGCATATCAAGCATTAGATAAGATTGATGCCTATGTTAAAAACAACGGTGGAACTTGTACAAAAAGTGAAGCTAAAGAATATCATGAATAATAAAGCACTAGTTATTAACTAGTGCTTTTTATATATTGTACCTATGATATAATTTTGGATAAGAAGGTGTATTTATGATATTTAAAAATAATATTAAATCATTTATTACAGTTATAATAATTGGTATAGTAGCAGGTTCTTTATGTGCCTTATTGGATTTATTTCCTCCTAATAATATCTGGACATTTTCATCATTCTCAGGTTCATTAGGATTCTGGGCAATTTCAGGCATGATTATATTAATGCAATCAGAGAATAGAAAACTTGCAGGTATAAATACATTCTTATACTTTGCATTTATGAATGCATCTTTCTTCTTTGTGTATTTATTATTACCTATAGAATTTCCAAGAATACATACACTAGGACAAGCATGCATAGAATCACTTGTCTGGACTATTCCATCTTTAATATGTGGTGTATGTGCAATGATTGCATATGAAGCTAAGAAAGATAATATAAAAGGAATTATTGCTTTATCATTACCTATAGGTTTATTACTATGTGAATTTATAGAAGCATTATTATCAGTCATTTTTAATCATAAATATTTATTT
>JAIKYM010000147.1 GCA_024683115.1 Bacilli bacterium | reverse complement strand
AATATAGTAAATTATTATAATTAAATTATAAAATAAAGGAGAGATGTTTAGATGAAAGACGCGACTGGCGAATTAAGTATGACAGCTGTTGCAGTAGTTGCAATAGCAGCAATTGGAGTAGTATTTACTACATTAGTATGGCCTACAATTAGAACTAACATTCTAAGAAGTACATACTGTTCACAAGCATTTAACTGTACTTGTGGAACTTCAAAGTTCTGTACTTGCTATTATAATAAGAATTCAGATGATACTAATGCATCAAAAGCTTCAACTGCTTCAATTCAATGTCCAAATAATAGACAAGGAAATAACTAGTATTATTTAAGGAGAATAAATAATGAGAGAATCGATAGGTACTGCTTGGATTGCAGGGATTGTAATGACATTCATTGCTCTGTTCTCTAGTTATTTAGCTTTTTCAATTAATTATTCTAAATCTTTTAGAGTAAAAGATGGTATTATTGAAAGAATACATAAACACAATGGCTTTGATAGTAAGAGTCCAAGTACTCTTCAAGATATAGACTCGTTTATAGCATCAATAAATTATAACGCTAAGGGTAATTGCTATAAGATATGTACAGATGAAGGAATGGATAATAAACATTATGCTGGAATTACTGGTACATCATATACTATTGGCAATGCTACTAAGGATAAAGTATATAATTATTGTATTATGAAGGTAAGTAGGAGTGATTCTTCTTCTTCACGTAAAGCTGATATGACGAGTTCATATTACAAAGTTGTTGTGTTTTATTCTTTACAAATAGGTAATTTAAATATTGGAGGTACATTTAGAACGTCTGGTGAAACAAACACTATGTACTATCCTGAAGACGTAATTTTTAAATAGGTGATTATATGAATATTATTACAGCAAATGTTAACAAAGCTATCATGGATAGACTTGAAATAGAAGTTATAAAAAGAGTAGATGGTCAATTTGAATTGAGAGAATTACTTAGTAAGTTTGTTAACTTATATTTTAATAAGTTAATTCTTGATATTACTTCTTTAAAAAATTATGAAGATGTAAATACAATTCTAAATTTAGCTAAAGCTATTGACCCTTCAAGAATAATAATATTACTTGATGATAATCCTGCTGCTAATTCTAAATTATATTTATCTACACTAGTAAAAAATGGTATTTATAATTTTACCAGAAATTATGAGGGAATTACATATTTATATGAACATCCTGCTACACTTAATGATGTTCAATATTTATTGTTAAGTCAAGAAGCGGAAGAAGCTGAAATAAAAAGGGAACAAGAGATACAAACTAGACAAAATCCAGAACCTGGTGTGCATAGACATCTAGGTAAAAGATTTATATTAGGTATTTCTAATCTAACTAATCATGCTGGTGCAACTACATTAACTAATATGTTAGTTAGCAGATTAGTTAACAAAGGATATAATGCTTATGGTTTTGAAATGTTTAAACAAGATTTAATTTTCTATCATGATGAAGAAAGATTTAAATCTATATTATCAAAACTAGAATTAGAAACTGAATTAAGAAAATATGAAAATGCAGATTGTATTATCATAGATTTAAATGATTTTTCTGAAGCAGATAAATATTGTGATGCAACATTGTATTTAGTTGAACCTTCATACATAATGTTAACTAAATTGATGAAGAAGAATAAAAATGCTTTCTTAGACCATAAGGAAGATTATATTGTATTAAATAAAAGTTTTATAAATGAACAAGAAATTCCTGATTTTGCTTATGAATCAAAAGTTGATATATTTGCTAATATACCTCCTTTAAATGATCGTTTAGAAGAATCTTATGAGATTGACGATTTATTAAGAAAAATAGGATTTGGCATATAGTAAAGTTATATGTAAATTCGTTGACAAATTCATGGACAATTATTATAATTAAAGTATAAATGAAAAGGAGAGGAATTTTATGAACAATGGTAATGTTATAGGAGACTTTTGTACACAAACTGCTGACATTTTAAGTTTTGTTGGTTGGGTTGTTACATTAATAAAAATTGCTATTCCAATCTTAATTATCATTTTTGGTATTTTAGATTTTGGTAAAGCTGTAACTGGTGGAGATGATAAAACTATTAAGGCTTCAATGAAGACTTTAGGAATTAGAGTTATTGCTGGTTTAGTTATTTTCTTCATTCCATCTATCGTATTATGGGTATTTGGATTAGTTAATTCTTACAATAGTATGACTGCAGACTTTGGTGTTTGTCAAACTTGTATCTTATCACCATGGAATTGCAAAGTTAAGAGTACTACTAACTATTAATAAATATAAAATAAGGCTTTATGCCTTTTTTATTTTGTCTAAATATAGTATAATTTACATGATATTGAGGTTTTATTTATGAAAAAAAATAATTTTATTGAAGGAACTTTTATATCTACTATTTCTATAATAATTGTTAAACTATTAGGTATGCTATATGTTATACCTTTTTATAGAATAGTTGGTACTAAAGGTGGTTCTTTATATTCATATGCTTATGTTATATATTTATTATTCTTAAATATATCGTCTGCAGGTTTACCTAATGCTATAGCTAAGATAATATCTGAATATGATACATTAGGGTATGAAAATTCTAAGAAAAGAACTTTCTCTATAGCTAAGAAGATATTAGTATTTGTATGTAGTTTAACATTCTTGCTATTATTTGCTTTTGCTGAAGAGATAGGTATGTTTATTATACATGATTTGGAAGGCGGAAATACCTATCAAGATGTAGCGTTTGTTATTAGATGTGTAGCTCCTGCTGTTCTTATTGTTCCATTTCTATCTATTACTAAAGGATACTTACAAGGGCATAAGATTGTTACTCCTTCTAGTGTTTCTCAAATAATTGAACAAGTAACTAGAATATTTGTAATTTTATGTGGATCATATCTAGTATTAAAAATCTTTGATGGACATTTAACATTGGCTGTAGGTGTTGCTGTATCTGGAGCTGCTGTAAGTGCTTTAGTTGCTTATATTTATTTGAAATTTGTATTGAAAAAACATTTGAAAATTAATAATAAAGCTGAAATGATTGATGAAGAAAAGGGTATAACTAATAAAATGATTGTTAAAAAGATTGTTGGTTATGCTATACCATTTATAATTATTTCTGTTGTAACTGATATATATAATTTTACTGATCAAGTGTTAGTATTAAGAACTATAAGTGGAATGGGGTATTCTACAGAAAATGTAGAGTTCATTGCATCTTCTATATCTACTTGGTCTCCTAAAATATGCATGACTATTAATGCGTTAGCTATGGGTATGTCAGTACCTTTGATACCTACAATTGTTTCGGCATTTACTAAAAATGACAAAAAGGAAGTTAATGATAAGATTAATAGATCAATTGCTTTAGTATTCTATTTATCTTTACCAATAGCTTTTGGTATTGCTTCTTTAGCACAACCTGTATGGAGAGTATTCTACAATGATAATCCTTATGGTGGAATGATACTAAATTTAGCTGTTATATCAGCATTATGTGCTAATGTATATATGATTATTAGTATTATTTTACAATCGTTAAATAAGTATAAATTAGTGTATACAGTTGCAATAGCGGGATTCTTACTTAATGCCTTATTTGATATTCCTTGGATGTTATTAATGCATCATTTAGGCTTTGAAGGATTTATTGGCTCTATTATTTCTTCAATTTTTGGATTCAGTATATCTGTTGTGATTGGATTAATAGGATTAAAGAAATTAGATAAAGATATTCATTTTGGATTATTATTTAATTGGTTTATTAGAGCATTACTATGTGGTGCTGTAATGTTAGCTCCATTACTAGTACTTAATGCATTTAATTTATTTGATGTTACAACATTAGTTGGGGCTTTAATTAAAATAGTGGTTTATGTTATAATAGCTGCACCAATTTATATTTATATGTCTTATAGATTTGGACTTTTAAAGGATTTAGTTGGTGAAGAAATGTTAAATAAAATACTAAGAAAAGTAACATTTGGAAAGATGGGAAAATAACATGAGACCTCGCAGAGTTAAAAATTCAATGGAAATAATAAATAATTCTAAATATTATATAGAACCTAATGAATCTAATAAAGGTAAGTATAAAGAATTATTTGATAATGACAATCCAATAAGATTAGAAATTGGTATGGGGAAGGGTGACTTCATAGTTGGAATGGCTAAAGAATATCCTGATATCAATTTTATAGGTGTTGAAGTTCAAGAAGCGGTAATAGTTAGAGCTATTAAGAAATTAGATAAAGAAAACCTTCCTAATGTAAAAGTGATGATGGTTAATGCTGAAACATTAGATGAAGTGTTTGATCACGAGATAGATACTATTCATTTAAATTTTTCTGATCCATGGCCAAAAACTAGACATGCAAAAAGAAGATTAACTAGTCCAAAGTTCTTGGATGTTTATGATAAACTGTTTATTGGAAAACCTCATATTATTCAAAAAACTGATAATATATTATTATTTGCTTATTCTATTGAAGAGTTAGTTAAACATGGATATATATTTAATAAGGTATCATTAGACTTAGAAAATGAGAAAATACCTAATATTCAGACTGAATATGAAAGAAAATTTATATTAAAAGGTGAAAAGATTAATTATTTAGATGCCATAAAGGTTAATAAGT
>JAIKYM010000140.1 GCA_024683115.1 Bacilli bacterium | reverse complement strand
ATAGAGTCAATTCTATTCCTTTTTTATATTCTTTATGATAATATTAATATGAAGAATAGGGGAATACTAATGAAGAAAATAAAATATTTATTATTATTAATTATGTTATTACCAATTAAAGCATTTGCTTATGATATAAAGTGTCCATCTGGTCCATATAAATATCAAGATAAATTTGAGTGTGATATTACAGGTGATAATTTAAACTATGATGAATTTTCAGGAACAGTAAAAACTACTGGAAATAATAATCTAACATGTAGTATTAAAGATCATGAAAATGGTATGGAAACTATAACTGGTGATGATGAAATGTCATTCAGTAGAAAAGGTACTTCATATGATGAAGTTTTAGTTAAAGTTGAATGTGAAGTTACAGGTCAACCAACTACTTCTATGAATGAACAACTTATGGTTCCTAATTTAAAATACCATGTATATGATTCTAATACTGATGTATCTAATGAAGTATTAAGATCAGGTTATATTGTTGTATCAGCTTATAAGGAAGATGAACCACAAACAAAAACAAAACCTAGAGATACTACAAATCCAAATGTTAGACTAAAAATCATAAGTGATGAAAATTTAGATTTTACATTCTCAGCATTTAAAACAGTATATGATATTTCTGTATTATTTGATGTTAATAAATTAAACTTAAATATTGTGCCACAAAATGAGTCATCTACATATGAAATAGTAGGTTCACAAAACTTAGAGATAGGTGATAATGTAATAGATATATATGTAACTAGTACAGATGGTTCTCAATTATGTTATACATTAAATATTAAAAGATTAAAAAGAGGGGAAGAAATATATTATCCAGAAAAAGATTCTTCTTTAAAATCATTAGAAATAGAAGGTTATACAATTAATTTTGAAAGTATTATTTTAGATTACAGTATTAATTTAAAATATGATGTTAGTGAAATTAAAGTTAATGCTATACCTACAAATGAAAATGCTGGTGTTAGTTTATCTACAACACAAAACCTTAACAATGGAGATACAGTAGAAGTTACAGTTACATCTGAAGATAAATCAACTAAGACTGTATATATGATTAATATAACAAAGGATCAACCTCCTAAAGATTATCGTACTGCTATTTATATAGGAGCATTTGTTGTAGCTATTTCAATAGTAATATTAATTATTCTTAAGACTAATAATAAGAATAAAAATAATCCATTACTTAGAAGTAAAAAGAATAAAGAAGAAGTTAAAGAAGAAAACTCTACACCTCAAACTGAAACAGTAGCTGATGATACTGTAGAAATAGCTTTAAGTGAAATTAATCGAGGTATTGATACAAGTGGAGAAGTTGTTAAAATTGATTTAAGTACTGAAGTTAAACCAGTTGAGACAGTTGATCAAGTTGATAGTAATTTCAATGTAGCAACGTCAAATGTTACAACATTAGATTTATCTAACGCTGTACTACCATCTCAATTACAAGCGACTGAAATACAAAATGGAGAGGTTTCTCCAGTTGATAACACAAATACACAACAATAAAAAAGAGTTAGATTTATATCTAACTCTTATATTTTTCTATATAATCCAATAGCCTTACCTAATATAGTACAGTTATTTAATATAATTGGATCTAAAGCATCATTTTCAGGTTGTAATCTAATATGATCAGATTCTTTATAAAATCTTTTAAGTGTTACATCATTATCTTCAGTCATAGCTACAACTATATCTCCATTGTTACATGTAGGTTGTTGAGCAACTATAACTATATCTTTATCAAATATACCAGCATCAATCATTGAATCACCAGTGCATTGAAGAGTAAATATTGTTTTATTTTCAGGTATTAATGAAGCAGGTAATGAGAAGAAATCTTCAGGATTTTCAATTGCTTCAATAGGATTACCGCATGCAACTCTTCCAAGTAGTGGAACAGATACGACTTCATCTTGTTCTTTATATTCATTTTCACCACATATTTCTATAGTTCTAAATTTAGAATCTTGTTTATTGATGAAACCTTTTTTTTCTAATTCTTTTAAATGTGTATGAACTGTTGCAGGTGAAGATAATTTTAATCCTTCACATATTTCTCTTACAGCTGGAGGATATCCATGTTCAGCTATAAACTTTTTTAAATAGTCTAATACAATTGCTTGTTTACTTGTTAAATTATTACCAGATGATTTTCTCATTTCTTGAGCCTCCTTATATAAGAAAAATATATCAAACATTTATACGAATGTCAAACAAATGTTTAAATAATTTTATAGAGATTTTTTTAATTATTTATGTTATAATTTCATAGATGTGAGGCGATAATCATGAGATTACCAGATATGCAAGAAGCTAAAAGAAGAACAAGTGATAATAATACAGAGTTTATTTATGTAAATCCTATTATGAATAATAAATTCTTAGATAAGAAATATTATATTCGTACTTATGGATGCCAAATGAACGTTCATGACTCAGAAGAGATAGCAGGTATATTAGAAAATTTAGGTTTTGTTCCAACTGAAGAGATGGAAGATGCTGATTTAGTATTATTAAATACTTGTGCTATTAGAGAAAATGCTCATGATAAGTTCTATGGATTCTTAGGAAGATGTAAACATATTAAAGAAAAAGAAAATAAAGATTTAATAATATGCATTTGTGGTTGTATGGCACAAGAAAAATCTGTTATTGATGATTTGATGAAAAATCATAAATATGTAGATTTAGTATTTGGTACACATAATATACATGAATTACCTGAATACTTAATGAATTTAGATGGTAAGTTAAATATTGAAGTTAAATCTAATGATGAAAATGTTTATGAAGTAGGAGAAACATTTGTTAGAGCATCTAAATATTCTGCATGGGTTAATATCATGTATGGATGTGATAAGTTTTGTACTTATTGTATAGTTCCATATACAAGAGGTAAAGAAAGATCACGTAAATCATCAGATATATTAAAAGAAGTATGTAAGTTAAAACAAATGGGTTATAAAGAAGTTACGTTACTTGGACAAAATGTTAATGCTTATGGAAGAGATAGAGAAGATGAAATATCTTTTGCTAAGTTATTAGAAGAAACAGCAAAAACAGGTATTGAAAGAGTAAGATTTGTAACATCTCATCCATGGAATTTTACAGATGAAATGATAGATATAATTGCTAAATATGATAATATCATGCCTTATATTCATTTACCTCTTCAAAGTGGATCAGATAGAATATTAAGACTAATGGGTAGAAGGTATACTCAAGAAGAATATTTAGAACTATTTAATAAGATTAAAGAAAGAGTGCCTAATGCATCTATAACAACAGATATAATTGTAGGCTTCCCTGGTGAAACAGAAGAAGATTTCCAAGAAACATTAAATGTTGTTAATAAGTGTAAGTACGATGGTGCATTTACATTTATCTTTAGTCCTAGAGTAGGAACTCCTGCAGCTTCAATGGAAGATAATACTCCATTAAGTGAAAAAGAAGATAGATTACATAGATTAAATGAATTAATTAATAAATATTCAAATGAATCTAATGCTAAATATCAAGATAAAAAGGTTAAAGTGTTATTAACTGATTATTCTGATAGAGATAAATATAAACTAGCAGGATATACAGAAACTATGAAGTTAGTTAATGTAGATTGTGATGAATCTTTATTAGGTGAAATAGTAGAAGTAACAATAACTGATACCAAGTCATTTTCAATGAATGGAAAAGTAGAGTAATATTCTACTTTTTTATTTTATTTTATTATTATTTTTGATATAATTTAATGTGAGAATAGAGGGATTGAAATGGAAGATAATAATCAAGTTAATGTACAAAATGATGTTCAACCAACTATACAAGCAGCTCCTGTTGTTGAAGAACAACAAGATCCTCGTTTAATTCATGCTGAAATTATAGGTGAATTAAGAAAAGAAAAGATTGGTAAACCTATTATGGTTATTGAATTATTCTTACTTTTTGGAATTGTATTTGCTGCTTTACCATTTATTAATAATATGATGAATGATGAGAATAGTGCTTTATATAGATTATTGCATCCAGATGCAGTTATTGATACACCTATATCTCAAAATAATCCTGGTGAAGAAGTAAATGAATTCTTAGATGGTTCTAAATTACAATTATTATCAGGAGAAAGTAAGATTAAGTATAAGAATATTATTCTTAAAGATATTTCTTTATCAGAAGGAACTTTAACATGTACTATGTATTCTTATACAGGTGTAGTTAATCTTGATGATGGAGAATACTATATGGTAGTTTCGTCTTCATCTGGTAATGAACTTGCTAGTATTAAATTAATTGGTACTATTGATAATGTTGAAAAACAATATAAATTAAGAGTAGCTGGAATTAAATTTAATAACAGTTTAGCTTACCAAGGTAAGATAGTTGAAATGACTTCAGATGATTATCCTGCATTCCAATTAACTGGTGTAACTGAACAAGGTTATGCAAGTATGATATGTACTAGAGATGATAGAACTATTACATATGGATTTAAAAATGATTTCTTGATATCTATAAGTGATGTAGATAATGTATTACATTCAGCTTATTCAGATGATGAATATATTAATCAATTAACTTTATCAAGAAAGAAAGCAGAAAACTTAGGAACATCTGTTGCCACTGTTGAAGAAAATGAAGATGGTTATATATTTACTGCTAATATAGTATTAGATAGTGGATATACTATTCCAACAACAGTTGTAGATAACAATTATTATTCTTTAAATACAAAAGTAAACAAAATTGCTTATGCACAAAAGAGTAAAGGATTTGATTGTAAATGATATACAATTTCTGTATAAATGATTTTGAAGGTCCGTTGGACCTTTTATTACATTTAATTAGATCTAATCAAATGGATATTTATAATATCAATGTAGAAAGTATTACCAAACAATATATTGATTTTATAAATAGTAGTAAAGATATGAATATGGATGTTGCTTCTGAATACCTAGTAATGGCATCTGAACTTATTCACTTAAAATCAAAACTATTGTTACACAAAGATGATGAGGTACAAGAAGAAGATGAAGACTTTGAAATTAATTCAGAAGAAGATTTAAGAAAGAAATTATTAGAATATGAAGAAATGAAAAGAATTACCGGTGAATTTAGTATACTAGAAGATAAAAGATCTGAATTCTATACTAAGTTACCTAGTAGTCTATCAGAATATAAAGATTCAACTACAGTAGTTCAAGGTGATACAACTCTAGATGATTTAGTAAATGCTTTTAAATCATTCTTAGAAAGGGAAAAGTACAATAAACCACTTAATACTAAAATTACTCGTAAAGAGTATTCAGTACAAGAACGAACTAGTGAAATAAGAAGTATATTAAAAAGTAGAAAGAAATGTGATTTTACTTCCTTATTTGAAGAAGTAACTAAACCTTATGTAGTTGTAACATTTCTATCTATATTAGAGATGAGTAAAAATAAAGAAATAAATATTACACAAGATAAAACATTTGGAAATATTACAGTAGAAATGGTGTGATGTATATGGATGATAATTTAAAAAATAAAATAGGTATTCTTGAAGGAATCTTATTTGTAGTTGGTGATGAAGGAATAGATATTAAAAGTTTATCTGAAATCATGGATGAAAAAGAAGAAGATATAAAAGAGTATTTAAAAGAATTAAAGAAAAGATATGAAGGAACAGAATATGGATTAAGAATATCTTATCTAGGTAATGCTTTTAAATTAACAACAAAACAAGAACATAAAGAATACTATGAAAAGTTAGCTTATAATCCTACAACAAATAAGTTATCTAATGCAGCATTAGAAATACTTGCAATAATAGCTTATAGACAACCAATAACTAATTCAGAAATATCTGATATAAGAGGGGTTCAATCTGGACAATTAGTAAGAAAGTTAGTTGCTAAAGGATTAGTTAAAGAGGCAGGTAAAAGTGATATGCCAGGCAGACCTAATCTATATAAAACAACATCAGAGTTCTTAGATTACTTTGGATTAGCTACTATTGATGATCTACCAGAAATTAAACAAGAAACTAACGATGAGGATAAAAGTGAAGTTGAATTATTCTCATCAATATATAAAGAAAGAGCTGAAACTATAGAAAATGGAGATGATATAAATGAATAAAAAGGTTTTAATTGGAATAATTGCACTAATATTAATAGCAGGTATTACAGTAGGTTGTATATTCTTCTTTAATAAAAAAGGAAATACACAAAATAATAATAATAATACAAATAATAATACTGTTGAACCAACAAATAATATAATGTCCATCGCACAAAAAGATTTTAAACTAATAGTTGCTTTTACGGAAGATGGTAAAGAAATATCTTTATTGGATATATCTAACTATAGAGATGTAGTATATTCAGTAGATAATAATAAATTATATTTATTTATGGC
>JAIKYM010000126.1 GCA_024683115.1 Bacilli bacterium | reverse complement strand
GTTATGATTATTATTTATATGTAGATTTGGTTAGTTATTACAATAAAGCTGATTTATCTTATTCAGCAAGTGATGGATATTATTTATCTAAAACTTTTGCAGATAATAAAGGTATTATTAATATTACTAAACTTGAATCTAGATATTTAATTTCATTAGAGTATAACTATGCGAAGATTGAAGTACTTGTTAAAGAAAAAGATATTAACATGGCAATTAGTAATTCTATAATTATATGTTCTTCAATTAGTTACAATGATGACACTATTAAAGCAATTTTTGATGAAGGTGTATTATCTACTAATGAAAAAACAATAAACGTATTTAAGACTAATGATGAACAAAACCGTAATCTGTTAGAGTTAGAAGATGACAGTTTCACATATGAACCTGCCAAAGATAGAGATTATATTAATTAGGAGGAATAATAATGGGTATATTTGATAAAGTCAAAAGAATACTGTTCGATGACGAAGATATTGAAGAACTTCCTGTAAGAACTGAGAAAAAAGAAGAGAAAGAAAAGGATACAGAAGAAGTAGAAAAAGAAAATAGAAATCTATTTGAAGAAATAGAACGTGAAAACAGTGGTGTAGTTATTCATAACGATGTTGATGAAGATACTATTACTGAAGTTAAGGTTCCTGTTGAAAAAGATGAATCATTTATCTTCCCTGTAAAAGTTGATGATGATGACGATATTTTTGAAACAAAGAAAGATGAACCAACTCTTGATACTCAACAATTAAGATTAAAAGAAGATGACTTTGATAGAACTAAAGAAATTGAAAGAGTAAGAGAACAAAATTTAACTAGATCTAAAAAAGATTACATTAAAGAATATACTGAGAGTAGAAGATTACAAAAAGAACAAACTGAAGCGAAAAGAGATTTATCAAGTGTTCCTGAGAAGAAGGAAAAAGCACCTTACAAAGTGCCACCTGTTATTTCTCCAGTATTTGGTATATTAGATAAGAATTATGATCCAGATACATATGAAGAAACAAAACAACAAATAACTATGACAAACTCTGGTAATTCTACTAAAATGACTGAAAGACAATTTGGTCCTGTATCATTTAATGATCAAGGTATCCCAGAACCAAAAATTAAATCTAAAACAGTTATTATAACTACTACAGTTAATTCTAGCGACACAATTAAAGAAGAGTTAAAGAAAGAAAAAGAATTAGCTAAAGAATCTAATAAGATTGAAGAAGAAATATTAAATAATATTATTAATGATGTTATTGAAACTCATGATAGTATTGAAGATGCATTTGAAGATACAAATAAGATTGAACCTGTTAAGGAACACATCATTGAAGAAGATGTTAAGGAACCTGAAATCGAATTTGAAACTCCTAAGATAAAAGAAGAAAAAGAAGAACCTATTGAAGAGTTATATGAAGAAGATAACGATGAAGTAATTACTGGTTCTCCTTACGATGATATGTTTTCTGATGAAGAAGAGGAAACAAAAGAATTAAAACCAACAGTAGATATTGATAAATTGATTGAATCTACTGATGAAATGGAAGAAGCTGATATTACTCCAGCATCTCCAAAGAATATTGAAGATAACGATAAGTTAGATGATACTATAGAAACTGATTTATATAATCTAATTGATTCTATGTATAAAGATGATGAATAGGAGGATAATATATGACATTTGCTGAAACATTACCAATTATTATTAATGTATTATTATGTATATTATTGATTGTATTAATTATATTAGCTATCAAATGTATTATAGTTGTAGATAAAGCTGATAAGTTATGTGATAACATTGAAAAGAAGGTAAATACATTAAATGGATTATTTAATGCTATTGCTGCTATAGATGGACATATAACAAATTTATTTGGAATGCTATTTGGTGGCATTGAAGGACTATTAGATAAGTTATTTACCAAAGATAAAGAAAAAAAGAAAGGAGCAAAAAAAGATGAGTAGACCTGGAATTGGAACATTTTTATTAGGATTAGGTATTGGTGTTGGTGTTGGCATGTTAATATCTCCTAATACTGGTGAAGAAAATAGAAAGATTGTTAAAGAAAAAGCTGAAGAATTAGCTAATAAGATTAAAGATATCGATTTAAATGAAGTTAAAGACAATTTAGTTAAATCATATGATAAATTAAAAAAAGAACTTCAAGAAATGGATGTTGAAAAAGCTAAGAAGATTGCAGCTAAAAAAATTAATGAATTAACTGAAAAAGCTAATCAACTACTTGCAGCTGCTAAAGAAAAAGCTGATCCTGTAATTGAAGAAGAAACAAAGAAGATTAAAAAGAATTTATCAAATCTATTAAATACTTGGGCTGATAAATTAGAAGATTAATCTTCTTTTTTGATTATATGTTTTATGCTATAATAATTTCAACGAGGTGAGAGTATGAAGAAAAATATTTTTCGTATACTTGCATTTGCTATAGATATGTTACTAATTAATATTATTTTGGTATTATTAGGTTATGTATCATTTATAAATCCTAAACATAAAGCTGTTAGTGATGAAATTAAAGTATTTAATGAAGTACAAGCTGAATATAATAAATTAAGTAGTAGAATAGATGAAATGCTATATGATAACTATATA
>JAIKYM010000100.1 GCA_024683115.1 Bacilli bacterium | reverse complement strand
CATAACCATATTACTTCCTAATACATTAAACACAAGAGGTTTAATTGCTTTATCAAATATATCAAGTATTTCTTCTTTAGTTATTTCATTAGAAACAACTGCAGATTTACATCCATGTTCTAAATAATAATTAATTGAATTATAATTAGTCACAAAATGTGCTTGGCTCCAAATAAGTTCTAAATTTGAATCTTTTAGTAAATTATATACTCCAAGATCTTCAAATATAACACCTTTAAATCTATTAAGTTTAGGAATAATAGATTTAAATTCATCTATACCTTTGCAATCAAACACTCTATTAATTAAAAGATATGAATTGTCAGGAACATCATCTACATCAAATGATGTATATCCTATACTAAGTCCATTAATAGCAAAAAGAAAATTGGTAATACCAACTTTCTTGTATGTATCAATGTCAGATATGTTGTTTATATTAATTAATACCTGAGATTTTTTCATTAGTATTCTTATAACTTACTGATAAACCATCACCAACATCAAAGAATTTAGTGGTAAATTCATCATTATCTTTCAAATATTCGATGTATTTTTCTATTTTATCAACAATACCTTGTACATTCTTAGATTCAATCATATCTTTATTTTCAACTAATCCATGAAACTTTAAGTTATCAGTTATGATAGCTCCGCCTTCAGATAAATAATATTTAAACTTATCAAAGTATTTAATATATTGTCCTTTAGCAGCATCAATAAATATTAAATCGAACTTATAACCAGAGAAATTAGTTTCTAATGCATCATTAAAAACAACTTCAATTTGTTTATCTAAATCACATGCTTTAATATTTTTGATAGCTTCACGATATCTTTTGTCATCCTTTTCAATAGTTATGATTTCAAGGTCTTCCTTTTCCTTTGCCATCATAATAGCTGAATAACCAATAGCTGTACCAATTTCAAGAACCTTTTTAACATCATTTAATTTAATGTATTTATTAATAAATTCAATAGATTCCTTTTCAATAATAGGTACATTATTTGCTTCAGCATATCTCACCATATCATTTATACATTCATTCATTTTTATTACCTCACATTAACCCCATAATTCATGAGACTTCAAATAACTAATGTTATTTTGATGTCCTGTTTCATTCTCGGCAAAATATAACTTACCATTTTTATCAGCTACGAAATAATAATACTTAGTGTCAGCTGGTTTAATAGCTGCTTCTATAGCTTGAAAACTTGGTGAACATATTGGACCAGCAGGTAATCCTTTAACACAGGCACCTCGAGTATTATATGCATTACATTTATCTAATTCTGCTTGAGTTAATCCTTCTTGGAAAGTCTTTTGTTCAGCATAGAAAGTAGTTACATCACTACCTAATTTCATTCCTATTGCTAATCTATTAGTAAATACAGATGAAACAGCTGCTCTTTCAGAAACATCCTCTCCATTTATACTTACTGTTCCCTTTCCAGCCTCTAATTCTACCATACTAGCAAGTGTAAGTAAAGAATGAACTGATTTATTATTCTTTGTTATATCTTCCTTATATGGTTCTAATTTTTTACCTAATTCAGTTATAAATACTCTTATAGCTTCTTTAGTAGTAGAGTTTTTTCTTATGTTATATGTATCTGGAAATATATATCCTTCAAGTGGATACATAACATTATTATCTAGAATAGATTTATCTATAAACCAGAAATCATTTATTAATTCTCCAAGGAATTCTTTATCTCTAGTAACAGCTAATACATCGTCATATTCTTCATCTAAAATATTAGATAATTGTTTTAAATAATCAGTTAATCTCTTACCTTCAATAAATCTAATATCAATAGTTTCATTTTCAATAGATTCATTAGAAGATAATTTCTTAAGTATTTCATCAACACTCATTGATTTCATTAATACATAAGTACCTTCTTTAATGCCATCTCTAGGTCTAATTTTAAGATATACTTTAACTAACGTAGCATTTTTAATAATCTTTTGTTCAGCTAGTTTTTCTACAACTTTTGATGTTCCCCATCCTGATTCAACTTTAAATTCAATTTCAGTATGATCGTTTACATCCATTGGCATAATAGCAGATGATAAAGCTATACCAAATACGATAAGGGCAAATACACCTATAATAAATACTACTAAAACTATTCTTTTTAAAACTTTTTCAATAGAACTATTAGAAGGTAATTTTTCTATAAATGTTTTTCCTTCACTATTATTCATCTTTATCTTCCTCCTTAGCATTCTTTACTAAGCTTTCTAAAGTTTCAGAAATAATACCCCATTCTTTATCAGTTTTAATTGGTTTAATTAAGTTACTTTCTCCGGTGCTATCATAAGTACCTGCATATACAATAACATTTCCTTGTTCATCTTTAGTTCTATCTGTATAACAAATATAGCTTAATTTAGTTTCATCAGAATCAAAAGTAAATAACTTTTCACATTCATGAACATTACCTTCATGATCTTTAATTACTAATCTTTCTTCATTTTCTTTAATTATTTCAACATCCATTTTTATTCTCCTTTATTCATTCTAAGATAAGTATCTAATATAATTGAAGCAGCAACTGCATCTATTATTTTCTTTCTATCTTCTCTTCTCATATCTTCATTAATTAAATAATTCTCTGCTTCAACAGTAGATAGCCTTTCATCAACTAAATTAATCTTCATATCGATTTTAGCCTCTAACTTTTCTTTAAAGTTCATTGTTCTTTCTACAGCATCACCAAGTGAATTATTCATATTCTTAGGATATCCTAAAACTAAAGTATCTATTTTTAATTCATTAATAATAGATATAACTTCATCTACTAAAGCATCAGTATCTTCATATCTTAATACTTTATATGGACTAGATATTATTCCTAGTTTATCAGATGTAGCTAAACCTAATGTTTTAGTTCCTAAATCCATACCTAAACATTTCATTAATTACTCAAATATCTCCTTACTATAGTTTCTAAGATTTTTGCCCTATCAATAGATAATAGTTGATTGCGTGCATTCTTATAATTTGTTATATAAGTCTCATCATTTGTAATAAGATAACCAACTATTTGATTAACAGGATTATATCCTTTTTCTAAAAGTGCTGAACAAACATCATCAAGAATAGAATCAACTAATGCGTCATTTATATCAGTTATATCAAATAAAGTTGTACTATCCATTTTGCCACCACTCCTATTGTTTATTATATAATAAAAAGTAAGATAATACTATACCTTACTTATTTAATAAATTAATTAATAATTCTTTGTTTTTATAACCTTCTATTTTATCAGTTAATGAACCTTCTTTATAAATATATATAGTCGGAACACATTTAATATTTAGATTATCAACTAATTCCAAATATTCGTCCACATTTACCCTAATAACATTTGGATAATCTATTAAGATTTCATCTATCATCTTACAAGGTCCACATGAATTAGAATAGAAATGAACTATATCTTTTTCATGAGTTATAAGATCATAATAAGGTTCACCATTATAATTAATTACTTGATTTAGTGGTTGTTGTTTCATTTGATTGTCCATCTTTTTTTTCGTATTTAGCTATTAATTCATCTACATTTTTAATATTAATCTTATTTTGTTCTTTTAATACTCTTACACTATCTGATGTAACAATTTCATGTTTCATTAAAGTATCTAATGCAATATAATCAACTGCTTCTTTATCTGTATCACTTTGATGATTAACACATACAGAATATACTTCAGTATAAGTTGAATATAGTTCATTAGTTACTTGTGATAATAATGGTGTATTATCAACTACTCCATGTATTAATTCAGAATCATTCATATACTTATTGGTAAATGGTATTTGTAATAAGATAAATACAATAAAATATACAACAATATAATATTGAATAGCCCCTAAAACTAATCCTAAGATTTTACTAGGTAAAGCTAAAATAATTGTTAAATTTACAAGTTTATCTAAGATATGTGTAATCTTAGCAATCATAGCAAGTATTATTAATAACACTACTACACATAATAAATAAGCTATTGCTTCATATAACAAAATATTTAAAGAACTTATACCTTCAAACATTCCACCAAACTTAAAGAATGGCATTTTTTCAAATAAAAATGATGCAACAGGATTCTTAATATAATATGCAGCAATGAATACTAAAATAGTACATATTAAACTAACTGCAGCAGATATTCCACCATATCTCCAACCTCTCAAAGCACCAATAACTACAATTACAACAAGAAGCGCATCTATCATTAATTCCATACTATCAACTCCTATTGTAATTATATATAAATGTATATAAAAATACAATATTTTATGGTATTATTAACATAGGTGATTTATATGAAGGGGCAAACTATAGTATTCAAAATTTCTGATAATTTAAAAGATGAAGTAATAGATTTTTATAAAGATAGAACTATTGAAAATAATCCACCTTACTCAGTATTTCAAGTAAGAGATTATGATTGTACTATAACTTTATATGAATCAGGTAAATTAATGTTTCAAGGTATAGGAGCTGATATTGAGGCTTCATATTGGACTGAACAAGAAAGAATACTAAATAAAAGAGATGTAAATAAAGAATTAAAAGATAAAGAAAAGAAAAAGGAAGAAAAAGAGAATAAAGAAGATCATACAAATTACAATGTATATGACACAATGGGATCAGATGAAGTTGGTACAGGTGATTACTTTGGTCCTATAGTTGTTACAGCATCTTTTGTAGATAAAAAGAGTCAAATGTTATTAAACAATCTAGGTGTTAGAGATTCAAAGAAATTAACTGATGAGAAAATTATTTCTATTGCACCTGAAGTAATACAAAACGTTCCACATGTAACATTTACTTTTACTCCTAAAGATTATAATAAATTTGGTATAACAAATATGAATAAAATTAAAGCAATATTACATAATAAAGCTTTATATCAATTAAAACAAAAAAATCTACCATATCAAAAGATAGTAGTAGATCAATTCTGTCCACCAGATAAATACTATGAACATATTAATAATGTTCCTGCTAAAGTAACAAATATAACATTCACTACTCATGCAGAAGATAAATGTTTATCGGTTGCTGCTTCATCTATTATTTCAAGATATATATTCTTAAAAGAAATGAAGAAACTTAATCAAGAACTAGATGAGTTAGTTCCACTTGGTGCTGGAGACGGCGTGGATAAATTTGGTTGCAAGATAGTACAAAAATACGGAATAAATAAATTAAATGATATTGCTAAGTTAAACTTTAAAAACACAGACAAAATAAAAGAATCCTTAAATATTAAGTAAGAATTCTTTGAATACATAAACTGGATTACTTCCAGTTTTTATTTTTTTATCAACTATAGATAAGTTAACAATAATATCTTGTAGTTCTTCAAGAGTATATATTCTACCAAGTTTTTTATTAATATATATTCTTCCACTTTTAAAACCTGTAACTTGTTCTATTGCTTCATCTGATAAACCTGAATTAACTGCATCTTTTATTAAATACATAGTTGTATAATTACCAGCAAGTAATCCAACTAGTCCATTTAAATCAGTATCTTTAGCTAATAATATATCTAATAGTTCGAAAGCTTTATTAAAATCTTTTTTCACTACGGCATCCGAAAAATCAAAAGTAACATCTTTTTCATCATATGAAGAA
>JAIKYM010000098.1 GCA_024683115.1 Bacilli bacterium | reverse complement strand
AAATAATGGAGCCAGATAAATGTGAAGGATATAAGTTCTTCTCTTATGATGAAGCTATATCATCTGATAAAGTAACAAAGAGTTGTAAGTTCTTATTTATTCTCCTTAATACTCTTAATTAAGAACTTACAACTCTTTGTTACTTTATCAGATGATATAGCTTCATCATAAGAGAAGAACTTATATCCTTCACATTTATCTGGCTCCATTATTTTAAATTCACCTTCAATGTATGTTCCATGGTAAATAATGAATATCCAATTAACTGGATCTTTATGACAATGGAATATACCAATAGAATTACTTAATTCTATTTTAACATCACTACCTGCTTCTTCTTCTAACTCACGTATGATTGTATCTTTAAAAGACATATCATCTTCTTCGTACTTACCACCTATATCTTCATATAAGCCATTTTCATCACGTGACTTAATTCCTCTTTGTTGTAATAATATATTTCCATCTTTATCTTCTATATGAACTATTACACCTATCTTTTGATTATTATAATGATAGGCATTAATATCTTCTAATGTTGCTTCATGATCTAGTACTTGATAATCCATATTACTTCTCCTTTAAAACTTTTAAATCATCTTTATCATTTTTATTATAAAGAAATCTCTTATATATGTATTATACTCTAATATTAAAAAAAGAGATACTAATCTCTTTTTATTATACACAAGTATATCCACCATCTATTGGTAATATTACACCAGTAACATAACTAGCTTCATCACTAGCTAAGAATATAGCACCTGCATTAAGTTCTCCTTCTTTACCATATCTTTTCATTGGCACATGATTATTAGCAAATTCTTTAAAATAATCACTATCAAGAACTTCTGTAGTTAATTCAGTATAGAAATAACCAGGACATATAGCATTAACAGTTATATTATATTGAGCTAGTTCAGCTGCTGCTGCTCTAGTAAAGTTAACTACTCCACCTTTAGATGAATGATATGCTATAGTAGGTATTTCAGTATTACCTACTAGTCCATACATAGAAGCTATATTAATTATTCTTCCATAGTTATTCTTTTTCATTAGATTAGCAAATGCTCTAGTCATTTTAAATACAGATGTAAGATCAGTATTAATTGTGAAATCCCATTCATCATCTTGCATATCTAATACACCTTTATCTTTTGATGAACCTGCACAATTAACTAAAATATCTACTTTACCAAATTCTTTTTCAGTTAATTCAACTGCATTATTAATATCTTCTGTAGATGTTACATCACATTTAATAGGTATTATTTTAACTCCTGTAGAAGATACTTCATTTTTAAGTTCTTCTAATCTTTCTATTCTTCTTGCAAGTATAACTAGATCAGCACCTTGATTAGCAAACGCCTTAGCCATTTGTTTACCTAATCCAGATGATGCTCCAGATATAACTGCTACTCTTCCTTTTAAATCAAACATATTATTCTCCATTATCTATATATTTAATAGCATTAGTGGCTGCTATAGCTCCATCAGATGTAGCTGTAACTAATTGTCTTACTTCTTTAGTTCTATTATCACCTGCAACAAATATACCAGGTATATTAGTTGTACAATCTTCACCAGCTATTATATAACCTGCTTCATTTAGATTAATTAATTTAGCAAAGTTTTGATTCTCAGGTATTCTACCTATTGCTATAAATAATCCATTTACATCTATAGTTTTGGAAGAACCATCTTTATTAGTTACTTCTATACCATTTAATTTATCATCACTTATTAATTTAGTTACATTACTATTAAATACAAATTCTACATTATCTTTTTCTTTTAATAGATTAACAGATTTCTCTTCTCCTCTGAATTCATCTCTTCTATGTATTATATATACTTTATTAGCTAAGTTAGATAAATATAATGCATCTTCAAGCGCAGTATTACCTCCACCTACAACTGCTACATCTTTTCCTTTAAAGAATGCTCCATCACATGTAGCACAGTAAGACACTCCTTTACCTATTAATTCATCTTCATTAGGTAAACCTAACTTTCTATTATCTGATCCTGTAGCAATAATAATAGCTTTAGCATTATATTTATTATTAGCTGTAATAACTTCTTTATTATTAGTTATTTCTATTACTTTATCAAATACTATTTCAGCACCTAATTCTTTAGCTTGATTATATAAATTAGTTGCAAAGTCAAATCCAGATATATGATTATTAGCTGGATAGTTTTCAATATCTAATGTATTAATTATTTGTCCACCATAAGATTTAGCTTCTAAAACTAATACACTCTTATTAGCTCTTCTTCCATATATAGCTGCAGTTAAACCTGCAGGTCCTGCTCCTATTATAATAATGTCGTACATATTATTTACCTCCGATGAAAGAATCTAAATCTGATCTTGATATTAAACCAATACTTCTATTTGTTTCTTCACCATTTTCAATTAATACTAAACATGGTATAGAAGATACATTATATTTACTAGCTAATTCATCTTCATCATCAACATTTATAGATACTATTTTAATTTCATTATTGGATGTTGATATTTCTTCTAAAACAGGTTTCATCATTTTACATGGTCCACACCATTCAGCATTAAAATCAACTAATACTCTTTTATCACTTTGTAATACTTCTTTATCAAAGTTATCTTTATTTACTTCTATCATTATTCTTCCTCCTTACTTAAGTTACCTACTATTTTATACATAAGAGAATATAATGTTTTAACTTCATCTTCAGATAAGTTAATACACTTACTCATTTCACATGGAACAGATAATGCTTTATCTCTTAAAGTTAATCCTTTTTTAGTAATAGTTACATCTAAGTTTCTTTCATCTTTTAATGATCTAGTTCTAGTAATATATTCTTTAGCTTCTAACTTCTTTAATAAAGGTGTTAAAGTACCTGAATCTAAGAATAAAGCATCACTTATATCTTTAACATTACTTGTATTATGTTCCCATAGATACATCATAGTTATATATTGAGTATATGTTAAATCTAAATCATCTAATAAAGGTGTATATCTTCTTATTATTTCTTTTGAACATAGATAAATAGGAAAACATAATTGATTCTTAAGAGTTAATGAATCATATTTATTCATTAATATCACTTCCTTATAATAATTCTAATATATCTTTTTCTATATTAGCTGGATCAAATGTAGGATCATATCTTTTAACAGCATTACCATCTTTATCAACTAAGAACTTAGTAAAATTCCATTTAATGTCATTTGGTTTTTTACATGTAGTACTTATCTTAGATACTGCTTTCATAGCCATCTTATTCTTAAGACCAACTATTTCTTCAGTTGGTTGTTGTTCTTTTAAGATTTTAAATACTTCAGATTCATTATCACCATTTACATCTATTTTATCAAATTGATCAAACTTAGTGTTATATTTAGCAGTACAGAATTCATGTATTTCATCATTACTGCCTGGTGCTTGATGTCCGAATTGATTACATGGGAAATCTAAAACTTCAAATCCCTTATTATGATAAGTTTCATATAGTTTTTCTAATCCTTCATATTGAGGTGTAAAACCACATCCTGTAGCTGTATTAACAACTAAAGATACTTTTCCTTTAAGAGTAGATAGATCTAATTCTTCTCCATTACCCTTTTTAACTTTTAAATCATATATATTCATACTTATTCCTCCTTTTTTTGGTTGTATGCAATTTAATTGTATATTAAACATATTATTTTGTCAACAAAAAAAGAAGATATATTCTATCTTCTTTTATTCATTAGTTTTTACACTAGTAACCATATCTATCTTCTGTTGCTTTACTATACCCAATAATAATCTATTTACGATTGGAATTCTTTTTAAAATTTCAGTTATTAATGGTAATATAATTATTGTTCCTATAATTAAAATTATATAATTTAATATAAAAT
>JAIKYM010000092.1 GCA_024683115.1 Bacilli bacterium | reverse complement strand
TAATGCTCAAAAAGATGCTATTATATTTACTGGTTGTTCATATAGTATCTCTTGATTAATTAGTTTTTTGTTAAATTTATTTACTAGATTCATATTTAATGATCTTAAATAATAATTATTCTTTTTATCTTTATCTATTCTAATATAATAATTTATTCCTTCATAATTAATAAGTGATACTTCTATTATATTTATATCTCTCTTATATAGAGCTTTTACTTTTTTTACTAAATCTTCGTTATACATGATATAAAAAAAGAGCAATTAAGCTCTTCCTGCATATTTACCATCTGAAGTAGAAACTACAATAGTTTCACCTTGATTAATAAATAATGGTACTTTTATAGTATAACCAGTTTCAATAGTAGCATCTTTTTGAGCATTATTAGTTGTATTACCTTTAGTAGCATCTTGAGTTTCGATAACTTCATATTCAACTTTTTCAGGTAATGTAATTCCTAACATTTCACCTTCATACATAGCTATAGTAACTTCTAGTCCTTCTTTTAAGAAGTTAGCGTTATCACCAATTTTATCTTTAGATAATTCAATTTGATCATATGTTTCAGTATTCATAAATATATAATTATTTCCATCAACATATAGGAATTGCATTGGCATTCTATCTACTCTAGCTTTTTCTACTGTTATATTAGTGTTATAAGTATTTTCAACTAATGCACCAGTTTTTAGGTTTCTTAATTTAATTCTCATAAATGCTGAACCTTTACCAGGTTTAACGTGTTGGAAATCTTCAATCATACATAATTTACCATCAATAATGATTGTCATTCCATTTTTAATATCATTTATTGAAATATTCATTTACAAACCCCTCCTTATATTATTTTCCTATTTTAGTTTCATTAAAAGTTGTTGTTTTATTACATGTTGGGCAATACTTCTTTAATTCTAATTTATCTGTAGTATTTTTTGTATTCTTAAAAGTAGGTCTAATTAAATTTCCACATTCAGAACATTTTAAAGCAACTTGTACTCTTGCTCCAGTCTTTTTACTTGCCATATTTCACACCTCACTTAAACTATATTGTATTTTAACATAAATATATATCTAATTCAAATAAAAATAATCATTATATATTAATATTGTTGTGTTTGATACCATTCAGGGTATTTTTCTTGATCTTTTTTAGCTAATTCTTTCTCTAAATTCTCATCATAAGGAACTATTTCTGCTTCTCTATATTCATTTAAATAAATAATATATTTTGCATTTAATACTCCGGTTTTTTGATCCATAGTAGTATTAATTTCTACATCATCTATATATCCATCTTTATCAAACCATTTAACTTTAAATATATTTAATATTGTTGTTAGGTCATTTATTGGATGATATTTTAAAAATACCATGTAATCATGTCCTAATCTAACAGTTAAATAATCTTCTGATTCAGTATATTCTTTTTCACTATATATTTCTAATGCTTCTTTTTTATACTCTTCAGGAGTTTGATAATCTTTAGTAATAATATAATTGATTATTTCTAATGTATCATTTTCAAGTTTCTTTTGATAATAATTATCCATTATTATATTTACTATAAATGCTAGTATTATAGCTGTTATTGGAATTAATACATAGAATATTCCATGTCCACCTGATGTTGCACTTGCGTTATTCATTTTAACACCCTCTACTCTATTATTAATTTTATAATAAATATAGATTTATATCAATTAATTATGAGCTTCTTTACTATTTAAATATTCATTTAGATAGTTCTTTAATTCGTTCGCAACATCTAAAGGAATAAGTTTAGATAATTCTTCAATACTTGTATCATTTATTTTTTTGATAGAACCATATGTTTTAAGGAGTTCTTTACGTCTCTTCTCCCCTATTCCATCCACATTATCTAGAATGGATGCTAACGAACCTTTAGATCTTAATTGTCTATGATATGTTATTGTAAATCTATGTACTTCATCTTGTATTCTTGTTAAATAATGGAATAAGTTAGATGTTCTATCCATAGGAATAACTTCAAGTGTTTCACCATCCATTAAATCAGATGTCATGTGTTTATCATTTTTTACTAATCCGCAAACTTTAATTCTTGATTTCAAATCTAACATCTCTAATACATCATTTACTGCATGTATTTGTTGTTTACCACCATCTACAAGTATTAAATCAGGTAATTCTGTCTTCTCTACTAATGCACGATAATATCTTCTATAAACTACCTCTTTCATTGTGTGGTAGTCATCATTGACATCAACAGATACTTTATATTTACGATAATCATTTTTAGAAGGTTGCCCATCTTTATAAACTACCATACCTGATACTGCATAATTACCAAATAAGTTGGAGTTATCAAATGATTCTAATCTATGTATCTTAATTCCTAATAAATCTTCTAATTCTTTATTCGCGCCATTTGTACGAGATATTTTTCTTTTTATTTCTTCAAAATTATTCTTTAAATATATATTAGAATTTTCTTTAGCTAGGTCTAATAATTTCTTTTTAGGTCCACGAGATACAAATAATACTTTAGTATTTAGTGCTTCGGATAATAAATTAGTATCTATTTCATCAGGTACAAGTATTTCTTTAGGTATTTCATGTTTTTGATAGAACATAGTTATATATGTTTCCAAATCATCTTTATAATCTTCTTCAATAAGAATCATATCATTTTTAGAACCTATTAACTTACCATGTCTTATGAAGAATATTACTATAGATAAATAACCATTTTGAATGGTATAGTTTACTACATCTCTATCAATAAGGTCAGGTAAATCAATCTTTTGTTTTTGCATGACTATATTAATATATTCCAAATATTCTTTCATTTCATTAGCTTCTTCAAATTGAAGATTAGATGCATACTTTTCCATCTTAGATTTTAATTTATTAATTATTATTTCATCATTTCCACCTAAGAATGATAATATTT
>JAIKYM010000060.1 GCA_024683115.1 Bacilli bacterium | reverse complement strand
AAGAACTTAATAGATTACAATGATTTATTTAGTAAATTCTGCTATATTCAATATCAATATGCAAATAGAATATATACTGAAAGAGTAACAGTATTCCCTGGTACTAGTATAAATGATAAAATGTTCCTACTTGTAGATAATAAAGTTAAGACATCTAATAAAGTTACTATCTATTTTAAATTTAGAAATAATACTTATTCTATTGATTTAAAAGGATAATTTATTGTTGAAATGATTATTTCTTCGTGTTATAATCATTTCATGTATGGAGCCTTAGCCAAGTGGTAAGGCATGGGACTGCAACTCCCCGAGCGCTGGTTCAAATCCTGCAGGCTCCTCCAATTTGATAAGAACTAACTAGAAATAGTTAGTTTTTTATTTGTTATTTAAATTATTGTGTTAAAATATACCTATTCTGTAAGGAGGATTAATATGAGTTTAGATGAATTTATTTCAAAATTTAATGATCGTATACCTGGTAAAAAGATTGTAGTATTCTCTGGCGCTGGTATGTCTACGGCAAGCGGTATTAGAGACTTTCGTGGTGAAAATGGTTTATATAAAGAATCGGTAGATGCTGAACGTATACTGTCATCTGAATTCTTTAAAGAAAATCCTAAGGCATTTTATGAGTTTTTTAGAGAACATCTTATGATAGATGAATCTATTCAACCTAATGATGCTCATAAGTTATTAAAAGAATATGAGGATGAAGATATAGTAAGTAGTATTATTACACAAAATATAGATGGTTTAGATAAAGTAGTAGGCTCTAGAAGAGTTATAGAATTACATGGTAACGCTAATAGA
The DNA here is from genome assembly GCA_024683115.1 of Bacilli bacterium. Lineage (GTDB taxonomy): Bacteria > Bacillota_I > Bacilli_A > RF39 > UBA660 > UBA6985. Next base: position 1,949 of record JAIKYM010000060.1, on the reverse strand, counting down.
TTCTACTGTGTTGGGTGCAAAAAGAAATATAATATAAGTGATATTAAAGAGATGGATACAGTACCTATTTGTCCTACATGTGGAAGTATTATTAGACCAGATATAGTTTTATATAATGAAGAATTATTAGCTTTTAATAGATGGGATTCTCAAGCAGCTATTAGTCAAGCAAATACTATGTTGGTATTAGGTAGCACTATGATGGTTAATCCTGCATCTCAAATGGTACATGATTTTGTAATAACGGCTATTACTAGACCAAACAGAAAGCTATTTATTGTTAATAAAGGTGAAACTTACTATGATCATTTTAAAGATGTGTATAAATATGATGGAGACATACTAGATGTAGCACATGAATTACAAAGAATAAGAAAAAGATAACTTTATGTTATCTTTTTATATGTCTGTAGATTTAACTCTTGTTCTTGCTCCTCTTTCAATTTCGTATGCATCAAGAGTTCTTCTCTTAGTGTTGATTTGTTCAGCCATCTTTTCTATATATTCTTGATATGCCTTTATATCTTCTTTAGTGTATTCTCCAACTATAAATTTATAAATGCATTCTGTTGCAACGTTATCTGCAAATCTTCTTAGTGGAGAAGTTACATGTGAATAATAATCTGTACCTAATCCTTCATGGCCTACATTATGTAGTGTGTAATATGCTCTTGGGAAGATATTCTTTAACATCTCTAAGTCTCTTAATACAGATTTATTATCTCCTCTCAAAGGAATTCTATTCTTTAAGTCTTCGATTCTTCTTTGTTCTTCTTCATCTAATTTATGGCATCTATAGATATATGGAAGATCTCTTTCAGAGAATAATTTAGCTAAATTATAATTAGTATAAATCATACATTTTTCTACAACTGATGTACCAATTGTACGTGAGTTATCATTGTGGTATTGTTCATATACTTGATCTTCATTATAAACTTTAGCTAAGAAGTTAGCCACTTCAGTTAGATTAATGATTGTTTCATAGTAAGCTTGGTCATTTGATCCGTGTACTATATCATTGTTGAAATCATCATAAGTTAAGTTCTTGGTTACCTTAATGATTTCAGGTGTAACAGTATACTTAATTAAGCCACCATTTTTAGCGTCTATATCAAAGTAATGAGACATTGCATGTCTATATTCGCCTTGATTTAAACTCATGATATCACCAGATAGATTAAATGGTATCATTGGGATACATATATTACCACAGTATAAACTTCTTGTTCTTTTTTTAGCTTCATCATATAGAATTGAATCTGTACTAATATATGCTAAAGGATTAGCTATATGTACTCCTAAATGATATATTCCATCTTTCTTTTCGATTGATAGAGCATCATCTAATTCAAATGCTCCTTCACCATCGAAAGTATATATCTTTCTTCTTTTTCTTTTTCCTTGTAAATCTTTATTAAGTATATATATTCTTTTAGCTTCTAAATCATGTGTAGCTTTAAATGTATCATGTACTTCATATTCATAGTTAAGATTAGTTAAATCATTTTCTTCTTCTACTCCTAGTAACATCATGATTTGTGAATTTATAAAGTATGTATGTTTTGCTTCGTGTCTAACTACAGCATATTTGCCGTTTTTTAAATGATTATTTAATTTATCTATTAGTATTTGTTTATCTTCATCATTTAATGCTATTTTATCCGATTTAATCATTAGTTTTAATATCTTTTTATAGTATATTAAATCATCAATAGGCCCTAAGTTAGTGTTTGCTATATATTTATCTATTTCACCTAGGTATGCATCTATTACCTTATCTATAAGTGGCACATCATTTTCATCTTTTATATTAACTATATATGGAAATTCTTCTATAGCATTTTCAAAGTAATGAATATTCTTAGATCTAAATATTAAATAAGATATAAATTCTTCTTTAGATGAATCATAGTCAGGAGGAATTTCATAATAAAACTTAAGAATTG
>JAIKYM010000160.1 GCA_024683115.1 Bacilli bacterium | reverse complement strand
TAGAAGAATTATTATCTGATGTTAGGTATAAGTTTATTGAAGATGCTGAAGATGATAATGTACCAATTGAAAAGGTAAGTATATATGAATATACTAAACCTAATTATCATTTATCTGTTCAAGAATTTATGGATTATTGTTCTAAAGGAAATCCTATTAATATAAAATAAAAAACTAACTATATAGGTTAGTTTTTATTATTTAATTGGTGCCCCTGATCGGACTCGAACCGATACGGATTTAACTCCATTGGATTTTGAGTCCAACGTGTCTACCAATTCCACCACAAGGGCATCGACAAGTAGATTATATCATATTTAATATTTATGTGGTATATATTATTTGTAAATAAAGGAATATATTTAAAGTACATAAGAACTAATTACTGTAAAGTACATTGATATCCATATTAAATATATATTAAAATAAAGTAGGAGTGGTGTATATGACTAAAGTAAGAACTATTATTATGTCTTGTGTACTAGTTTTAATTGCTACCTTTATGATGGGAACTATGTATGTATTTAGTAATGTTACATATTCATACACAGGTAGTGATGTTGCTACTAAAAGTGATTTTGTAGAACTTAAAAATTTAAAAGTAATTAATGGTGTAGATAGTTCAAGAGTTGATGGACCACATATCATTGATGATAATGTTAAAGTTGATATTGATCTAGAACCATATGAAACATTTACATTTAAATATGATGTAGTTAATAAAACTGGATTTGATTATGAATTAAAAAAGGTATTAATTAATTGCTTAAATGATGAAAATGTTAACGATTACTTAAGTGTTTCAATGACTTATGAAAATGATAAACCAATTAATGAAAATGATTTATTACCTGATGGAACACAAAGAACTATATATGTTAATATCAAATATAATAAGAATGCTGTAGATGTACAAAATTTTATATTATATTTTGATTTAATGTTTAATCTTAAATAATAAGGTAGCAATTGCTATCTTTTTTTATATAATATATAATACTAGTGAATTTGGAAGTGATTACTATGAAAATACATATTAAGACTTTAGGTTGCAAAGTAAATGCTTATGAATCAGAAGCAATAGCTGAAGATTTTATTAAAAAAGGATATGAATTAACTGATGAAGTAACTGCTGCTGATGTTATAGTAGTTAATACATGTACTGTAACTAATCAAGCTGATGCAAAATGCCGTAAGATAATAAGACAATTAAGAAGAGAAAATGAACATGCATGTTTAGTTGTATGTGGTTGTTCATCAGAACATCATAAAGAAGATATGAAAGACTTAGGTATGGATATACTAATAGGTAACTATGGAAAGATGGAAATATATGATTTAGTTCAAATATGGAATGAAAATCATGAACAAATAGTTAAATTTACTGATATGCGTAGAGTTAAATTTGAAAATATGGATATTCATAAGATGGAAGGCAAGACTAGAAGTTTTGTTAAAATCCAAGATGGATGTAATAATTTTTGTTCTTATTGTATTATTCCTTTTATGAGAGGTAATATTCGTTCAAAAGATATAAATGTATGTGTTGATGAAATTAATACATTAGTTAAAGAAGGATATCAAGAAATAGTTTTAACAGGTATTCATACAGGTTCATATGGACATGGTGAAGATTATGATCTAACTGATTTAATTCATGAAATATCTAAAAATCCAGGATTAAAAAGAATTAGAATATCTTCAATAGAAATAACTGAATTAAATGATAAGTTTATGAATGAATTTAAGAATAATCCTAAAATATGTTCACATCTACATGTGCCTGTTCAATGTCCAAATGATAAGATATTAAAATTAATGAATAGAAAGTATACATTAGATGAGTATAAAGCAAAAGTAAATGAAATAAGATCTATTAGAGATGATGTAAATATTACTACAGATTTAATTGTTGGTTTTCCTGGTGAAACAGATGAAGACTTTACAAGTATATTAGAAGAATGTAAAAAGATAGGCTTCTCTAAAATACACACATTCCCATATTCAAAAAGAGATGGTACTAGAGCAGCTCAAATGGATCAAGTTAAAGATGATGTTAAAAAGGATAGAGTAGATAAGATGCTTAGATTATCTGATATCTTAGAGTCGAAATATTATTCTAGTTTCATTGGCAAAGAAGTGGAAGTATTAGTTGAAAAAGACTGTGGTTTAACTAGTAATTATATAAAAGTTGAATTAGATGAAGAGTGTAAAGAAAATACTTTTGTAACTGTAAAGATTACAGATGTAATTGGAACAAAAGTAAAAGGTACAGTCAAAAAATGATATAATCATAATAGGTGGTAATATGAGTAAGTTTAACCTATTTAATAAAAATGAAAAAGTTGGAATAGTTAATTCTAATGATGAAGCAATTAAGTTTTTATCTAAGAAATCACATAGATTTATAGCTACTTTATTGTTCTCATTAAATATTGGATTAACATTATTATCTGGATGTAATTCTAAAGATAAAAATATAGAAACTATCGAATCAATCCAAGAAGAAAATATAGCAGATTTAAATCGTGAAAGATTTTACACTATCAATGGTACTGATGGTGAAATAATGTTTGTAACTGGTAAATATCTAAATGATCATAATTATATTCCTATAGATACTATAGCTACTAGACATAAATTCCTAGAAGAATTCTTTAGAGGAACTGAATATGAATTACAAGAAAGACATCCTGACAAAGATTTCTCTGAATTTATGATTAAATATGGTGAATATGCAAATATTTATAAGGATTTCACTACTAGTGAATATCAAAATGCATATACTAGAGAAAAATATGTATATGAAGTACAAGGTGAATTAATTCATATGGCTGAAGAACATAATCTTTGGAGTTATATTCCTAATGCTATTCCATATGAAGAATATTTAGAAACTATATATGCTGATAATAAAGATGATAAAAGAGTTCTTGGAACATATACTGTTCAAGAAGGAGATACATTAAGCGAATTAGTTAATGATATAGCTGATGATGCTGAAGAATATAAAAAGATTTTTGATACTGTAGTAGCTGAAAATAATATAGAAGATCCAGATGTTCTTGAAGAAGGACAAGTATTACATAATATTCCTTGTGTAGGACCTGAAGACTATGAAAAATTAGGCGTAGTTACTGAAACTACTCCTTTAGATGAATTATTTGATAGAGTAGCTTACTTAAGTGATTATCAAAAACGTATTCAAACTTTAGAACATGATTTTGAAAGTGAAGATTTAAGTAGAGAAACATATCAATTAGTTCAAAGTTGTTTAGATAGATATAAAGCTCATCTAGATGAAATAACTACATATGATTATTCAAAATTACTATATGATACAAGAAAAGCATGTGATTATATTGAATTATTAACTGGTAATACTTATGAAGCACCATTGAGACAATTTGATTTCCAAGAATTTGCAGGAGCAGTTAATAGTTAATATGAACATGAATAATTATATAAAGAAAAGACGTTCATTGTTTATTATTACAGGTATATTAATAATAGCAATAATATCTATTTCTATATATGTTTATAATGATAAAAATAAAGAAACAACAAGTATTCAAGAACAAGACTTGAGTATTACTTATAATATATCTAAAGATCAATCATCCCCAATGGATGCTACAAATGGTATAACAAACGCTCCTTTATCAACAATTAAAATCAAAAACAATAAAAGTTATCAACAAAAATATCAATTAACAATCTCATCTGATGAGAAATCAACATTAGAATTAAATAAAGTATATATTTATATCAATGGTGAAGTTAAAACATTACAAGATTTCAACAATAATAATTATACAGATACTATTAAGTCTAATGAAGAAAAAATCATATCATTTAAGATTTGGGTTGGATCAGATTTAATTAATCAAGAAGATGAAGATAAAGTAGTAAGTTTAAAATATGACATAAAAAAACAAGATTAGATTTCTCTCATCTTGTTTTTATTTTTAAATGGATTCTTTGGATCTATCTTATCAACAAATAATATACCATTTAAATGATCTAATTCATGTTGATAGGCTATTGATATATCTTCTCTTACTCTTATTTCGTATTGATCTCCATTTTCATCGAATGCAGTAAAAGTACATCTAGCATATCTAGGAACTATTCCTTCAACAGGTCTATTAATTGATAAACATCCTTCTCCTTCTCCTACAAATATTAATTCTTCAGAGTGTGATTTCATAACTGGATTAATAACAACATGTCTTTCAAATGTTCCATCACCCATATCTTCAGATACTACAAATATTCTTTTTAATATTCCTAATTGAACGAATGATAATCCCATTCCAGCTCTTATATCATATTTTTTAGCTATTTCTTCATCTTGACTCATTTCAAGATAAGTTAAAGAATCGTCTATAAGCTTCTTTGTTTCCTTATCAAGTGGAAATGTTACTTCTTCAGATACCTTATGTAAAATAGGATTTTTTTCATCTAATATTTCTATTTTAGGTAATTTCATATAATTCACCCCTTAAGTGATTTAGATTATATCAAATAATTGTTAAAAAGTAAAACAACTCATATATATAATAACTTGTAAAAACAATATATTATTGTTATATTATACGAAGGAAGTGATATCTAGTGATTATAGTTGTATGTGGTCCTACAGGTGTTGGCAAGACAAAGATGAGTGTAGAGTTAGCTAAAAAGTATGATGCAGTTATATTAAATGCGGATTCTATGCAAGTATATAAAGAATTAAATATTGGTACTGCTAAAGTAACTGAAGAAGAAAAACAAGGTATACCTCATTATTTATTTGATATTAAAGAACCAGATGAAATGTATACTGTATATGATTATCAAAGAGATTTAAGAACTAAACTAGAAGAGTTTAAAGATAGAAATGTAGTTTTAGTAAGTGGTACTGGTTTATATATTAAAGCTGCTTTATATAACTATGAATTTAATACAGAAGAAGAATCAAATACTTATGATGAATTATCTAATGAAGAATTATATGAAAAAGTACATGAAATAGATCCTACTTCTGAAACACATATTAATAATCGTAAAAGATTAATTAGAGAGTTAAATAGAGGTGGAACTCCAACTCATAAAGATGAATTATTATATCCTGCTATATTTATTGGTTTAACTACT
>JAIKYM010000136.1 GCA_024683115.1 Bacilli bacterium | reverse complement strand
TATATATTTTTTTGATATACTGAGAATATGTAAACATGTAAGACATATTCTCAACCTTAGATGTGTTAAATTCGCTTAGATCTAACTCTTCTATTGCTTTCATATTGTAAAACATATAAGACATATCTGTTACATTAGATGTATCAAAATTACTTAGATATATATTTTCAAGCAATTTCACACCATTAAACATATTATTCATGTTTTTAACTTTTGAAGTATCAAAATTGCTTATATCTAGTTCAGTTAATGTACTCATTCCGTAAAACATACCTGACATATCTGTTACTTTTGCAGTATTAAAATTAGTTAAATTTATTTTGGATATATTATTTAATCCATAAAACATACATTTCATATTTGTTGCATTAGATGTATCAAAGTTACTTAAATCTATTGATGATAATTTGTTCAAATTTTTGAACATATATGAAAAGTCTTTCACTTTTGAAGTGTTAAAATTGCCTATGCTCAAGGATTCTAATTTAAAATCATCATTAAAAAGTGCTGGCATATATATAACATTTGAGGTATCAAAGTTACTTAAATCTAATTTAGTTAAATGATTAAGTACTGAAAACATTCTTCCCATATTAGTAACATTCGATGAATCAAAGTAACTAACATCCAGTGAAGTTAAATTAGTCATAGCTCTAAACATGTAAGATGAATCTGGATTTAAGTAAATTTTATCCAATGATGAATATATATATATTGTTCCGTCTTTAAACCAAGCATATATTGGAGTGTTTGTACCTTCTGCAGCTATGTTAACTGCATTGTCAGCTGCGACTGGTTCATTAATACTTCTTTGCACTGAAATTATAGATTCATTATTTGAAATATAAGAAGCATCAGTATCACCTGATAACTCTTTTAATATTTTACTAAAGGTTGGTCCATCTATTAATGTGCCTTCAGCAAATTGTTTTCTTACAGTTGCTATAATACTTATTTTTGATGCATAAGATTTATTTTCTACATCTTCTTGTGTTGCATTTTCATTAACCCATGTTCTTAAGTTATATGTTTTTGATGAATTAATTGCTAAGGTATCTTCATATAACTTGATTGCACTCTTTGCACCATCTATAGTTGTTTCAATACTTTCTGCACTATTATATTCGATTATATGACCATTTAAATCTGCTTTAATAAATTCTTCATCTATTGTTGATGTATTTAAAGTTTCTAAATTAATTTGAAAATCTGCTGGATGATTACATATATTTTTAATTGTAAAAGTATATGGTGTAGTTTTAACCCCATCACTATCTCTAAGAGGAAATGATGCACTTAAACCAATAGGATTATTATCAGTTAATGCTATTTCAAAACAATCACTTTGTACTATATTTGTACTCTCTTGAGATATGCTGGAAATCCATAATGCATATGAAGAGCTTAGCATTAAAGATAATACTAAAAAGATACTAATAATAATTAATGATATTTTATATTGAATTCTCATGTTGCTATCTCCTTATTATTACATTGTATACAATTATACCATGAATGGGGTAAAAAAAATAGATGCGAACATCTATTTACTATTTAATTTGATTATTTCATCAAGTACGTTTAATGCATCAATTGGTCTTAGATTATTAATATCTATTGTTTTAATATAATCTTCGAGTTCAGAATTTTTCTTTTCTTGTGGTGCATCAAAATCAAATGCTACTTGAGTTTGTACTTTAGAGTTATTCATAGTATCGTGTGATTCATATATTTTTAATATTTCACTTGCTCTTTTTAGTAAGTCATTTGGCATTTTAGCAAGTTTAGCAACATGAATACCATAACTCTTGTCTACTGGTCCATCTTCTATTTTATGTAAGAATGTTACTTCACCATTTTCTTCTTTAGCTGCTACATGAACGTTTTTAATTGTTTTAAAGTCTTCATGTAGTGAAGTTAATTCATGGTAGTGTGTTGAAAATAATGTTTTACACTTAATGTTTATAGAAATATATTCTAGTATTGCTTGAGCTAAGCTCATTCCATCATAAGTTGCAGTACCTCTACCAAGTTCATCAAATAGTATA
>JAIKYM010000010.1 GCA_024683115.1 Bacilli bacterium | reverse complement strand
CGAAGAAATAACAAATCCATCTACACAATTTAATTTAAGAAGTTCATCTATATTATTAGTTGATACTCCTCCACCATATAATATTGAATGATTAATATTTCTTTCCATTAGCCATTCTTTTATTTTAACCATAACTTTATTTAAATGATCATAATCTATATTTAAATCAGTATTGCCTATTAACCATTCTGGTTCAAAAGCAACTACTATATATTTAATATAGTTAGGAATAGCCTCTAATTGATTCTCTATATTCTTTAATTCTTTATCATTAAGATAATCTTCTTCAGATTGAGATATACAATAAATAGGAATTATCTCATTATCCATAGCATTTTGTATCTTCATTCTAAAGTCATTAGCATTTTCATTGAAGTAAATCTTTCTTTCTGAGTGACCAACTAAGGAATATTTAACACCTAAGCTCTTTAATCCTTTAGCACATACTTCACCTGTATATGATCCTTTATCATATTTAGATACATCTTGTGAACCTAAAAAATAAGATTTACCTGTTCTATTAAAGAATACTAAATATGGATATTGAGGTAATACAATAATATTCTTATCATGTATTCTATTCTCATATTCAATAATATTATCTTTAGATAGATTCATTTTTAAATTAAATACTAGAATCATAGTATCCCTTCTATTCTTCAAAACATTTTAACTTTTTATTTTCGATATATTCTAGAGTTGCTCCTCCACCTGTAGACATATAATTAAATGCATCAGTATAGCCTAGAGTATTTATTGAAGCTAAAGCATCTCCACCACCAGCTATTTTAATATTGTTACATCTTCTTAATATATTAAATAACTCTACAGTGCCTTGTTTATATCTTTCATCTTCATACATACCAACAGTACCATTTATAAATACTGTTTCAGATTCATCTAATATATCTCTAAATACTTGTAGTGTTTTAGGCCCTATGTCATATATAGCCCCTTCAGTAACACTTTTACTATCTATAGTAGATATATTATCATTGTTATTTACTACTACATCTATAGGTAATACTATCTTTGATGAATAATTAGCAAGTAATTCTTTAACTTCATCTACATAATCAGCAGAATATAAAGATGTTCCTATTTCATAACCTGCAGCCTTTAAGAAAGTATTAGCAATACCTCCGCCTACTAGTAAATTATCACATTCATTTAATAAAGCTTTGATGATTTGAATTTTATCATCAACTTTAGCTCCACCCATGATAACTGTGAAAGGTCTTTTAACATTATTTATAATAGGATCTAGTCCATCTAATTCTTCCTTAATTAAATATCCATATCCAGATTCTAGATATTTAGATATCCCATTGTTGGATGCATGACATCTATGAGATGTACCAAATGCATCATTTATAAATACTTCACCAAGTGATGCCCAATACTTTGCAAGTTCAGGATCATTACCTGATTCCTTCTTACCATCTAAATCTTCATATCTAGTATTTTCCATTAAGCATATTTGATGATTATCTAATATAGTAGGAACTATATTTGTTGTTTCAGGAATAAAACAAACATTCTTTCCTAATAGTTTAGATAATTCTAATGATACAGGTTCTAAACTATTTCTTAATTTATCTTCTATAGTTTTAACTCTACCTAAATGTGACATGATTAATACTCTACAATTATGATCTAATAGATAATTAATAGTCTTTAATGATTTAACTATCTTAGTATTATCTACTATCTTACCTTCTTTAATAGTAACGTTTAAGTCACATCTTAATATAACTTTCTTATTATCTAAATTTAAATCTTCAATAAATTTCATACTACCACCCATATTATTAGTATAAAGTAAAAAAAATAGAAATACAATTGTACTTCTATTTTTCTTTTAACAAGTCACTAGCTGTTATACCGTTGTTTAGTTTTTTATAATGTACCATAGCTGAATTAACTAAACCAACCCAGTGTGGACTTGCTACCTTATTTCCATTCTCATCAATTATAGGATTATATTTATATCCTATTGATTGGACAGTCTTAAGACCTTTTCCAAAATAAGACTTAGATAATAATCTTACGTATGATAAAACACCGATTTCAATATTATCATAGTGGATTAATTTTCCACCTTTCATACCACCATAAACATTACCAGCTTTAAGCATGTATTTAACTTTATAGTAGCCTGATTCCGCAGCACCGATACTTAATGCTAAATTTGTATCAACATTTGTATATATTGATGAATAGTATCTAATTAAATCTTCTACGTAATCTGCCTTTCCAGTATAAGCAACCCTTCTTGTTGTTTTTTTCTTAGGGTACTTATCTATATAACTATAGATATATTCGACCAACCCATACTTGGCATTACTGTAAGAATTTAATGTACCATCAGCATTTAGTATATATCCTACATTGTTTTCATCAAATCCATATTGTTCATGATTTTTATCATATTCTTCATAAAGACCATCTATTATGTCTTCATAATTAACAGATAAAGCATAACTTAAGAATTTGATATCGTCTAAATAAGTAGTAATGTAGTCATCCATTTCCGTTCTCTTTAGGAAGACTACTTCCTCTTTAGGTCCAGCTTCAACCTCGTTTTGATCAACTAGCATAGCTAATAAGGAATCTTTGAAATCCTTACTTAAGAGGGGTATCACCTCTGATTGTTCTAAAGAACATGAATTCTTTTGTACAGAACCCCCATCTGCACTAGTATACATTATCATAACAAATACAAATACTAGAAGCATTAATGTACATGCTATGACATTACCTACACGTAAACGTGAGGTTTTATTTGTTCCCATTTCTGGTCCTCCTCATTCAGGTCGAACGACTTATATAATACCATATTTAAAAATAAAATCAACCTCTTGACAAAATCAAAAAGATGGAAACCAACGTTTCCACCTTATCAAAATACCATAAAAAAATTTATGCAACACGCTCTAAAACAGCTGTATTAAACTCATCAGAATAGAATTCTATCTCTTTAGGAATCTTTATTTTTATACCTTCTAAATAAGAAGGATTACTAATTATATCTTTAATAGAAATATTATTATCTAATATAACTTTATTAATCTTATTACTATTATCATCATAATTATATATATGTATCCAATAAGAAGGATTGCCATATACATCATATGCTATTTGTTTTAATGATTTATATCCATCTAATCTACAAGTATAATATGGAGAATCTACTTCATCAGATAAATCTAATTCAGCTTCTTCAGTAGAATACTCATTATTAAGATCTATTCCACGTTCAGCTCTAATACGATCCATATCTATATATTCTTCATCTAAAGTATCATCTTCCATACCTTCTAGATGTCCTTCATATAAATCTAATTGAATCATTTTAATTCGTAGTTCTTTAATTTCATCTAAGCGCATCTTAATCTTATATATAAATATTTTAATCTTTTCATTTATTTTATTATCTACTTTGCTATCAACTAATAAGTCTTCAAGTTCAGAATAGGTAAATTCATGTATAGATTTATTTATAGCAATACCATTTTCAAAGCATAAAGCATTTAAGTCTATTAATAGTTTATTAATCTCATTTTTAAGCATATTAGCTTTATTATATAAAGTAGCATAGTATTTCTTCTTAGTAAGTGTATCTTTTATTAATCTATCAGCCATTGAATCAAATAACTCTTTATCACTTTTCATAGCTTTAAAATCAACTAATGCAATAGCCATATCAATACACCTCTATTCTATATTAAGTATAACATATATTTATACTATTGAGTTAAAGAATGAAAAAACTAGGTGTAAAACCTAGTTATAATCAAATGGCGCCCAATGTAGGACTCGAACCTACGACCTAGCGGTTAACAGCCGCGCGCTCTACCAACTGAGCTAATTGGGCAATTAAAAAAAATGGAGCGGGTGATGAGAATCGAACTCACGTAATCAGCTTGGAAGGCTGGAAGTCTACCATTGACCTACACCCGCATCAAGTTGACAAATAAAATTATACCATAATAATTTGTATTTGCAACTATTTTTGAAGAAATTTATTATTTTTTTGAATAACTGTTTTAGATTTATAATCATTTATTGATTCTTGAAGACTAATTAAATCATTATAAATTCTATTTGCCTCAGCAATACGAGGTGATTTTAAGTATTCTTCATATGATATTAAATAACTATAATATGCATATCTATCTAATATATGTTTAATAGATTTATATGAATGTATTCCTATATTATTTAACTCTTCTTCTACTTTATCTGTTAAAGTAACATCATTAAATCTACTAATAAACTTCTTAAGAAGATTTACTCTAGGTATAATTATAAAATCTTTAATCCTACTAGAATAACCTAAAGTAAATAATTCTATCTTATTAGTTTCTGGATTTACCTTATAATATATTCCACATATATGACATATTCTAGTTTTATCTTCATCATCTTTACCTAGTATATATTTAGTCATATTATCACCTATTTAGTTTGTTTTAATTCAGCTTCGTCCTCAAATAAACTTTCAATCTTATCCTTATAGATTGCTACTTCTCTTTGTAACATGTTAATTCCATCTATGGAATACATTTCATTCTCTCTACCATATGTCTTTTCAATCATAGGTAATACCATGTTTGCTACATATGGATCTGGTCCAGAGTATTGATCTTCTTGAACTATAAAATCTATTATTTGTCTTTTAGATACAGTTCTTCTAATTTTTGGATGTTCCATTAGTAAATAGTAATCCTTATCATATACAAAACCTGATGAAGTATCATATATATAATGTTTACCATTTTCAATTGTTTCAACAACACAATGATCAAATGCTAATTTATCTTTTTCATCATATTCATAATAAGGATTTAGTTTAATTGAATCAACATCTCCATAAACTAATCTAACTCTATCATTTTCACCTAAGAAAGCTTGAGATAATAGTAAAGTTCTATCATAACAATAGCCATTTGATAAACCATTTGAAAGTAATATTATAGAAGCTGGAATGCCTCCATAGTAAATATTTCTAAGTTTATCAAGTAGTTCTTCACTATAAGTTTGAATACGTCCTGTTTTTAAGCCATGTATTAATAAAGCTTTTTCTTTCATTTTAAATAATTTCCATTTAAGTTTCTTCTTATCCATATATATATTCCTCACAATTAACAAGTATATATAATACCACAAGAAAATGCTAAATCAAAGAGTTATTAATCTTTAATTAATGATAATTGTACTTTTTGTTTTTCTAAGTCTATTGAAGCAACATAACATTTTACTATATCACCAACATTAACTATATCATTAGGATTCTTAACAAATGACTTACTCATCTTAGATATATGACATAATCCATCGTCATGTAGCCCTATATCAATGAAAGCACCAAAGGATGCAACATTTCTTACTGTTCCTTCTAATTCCATACCAACTTTTAAATCTTCTATATGTAATATATCTGATTTAAGTATTGGTGCTTCTAATTCATCACGTGGATCTAATCCAGGATTCTTTAGTTCTTTAATAATATCAGTTAATGTATATGTATCAGTACCTAATTTAGATGCTTCACTATCAATATTAATTTTATCTAATGCTTCTTTAAAGGCTTCTGTATTAATATCTTTAATATCTAGATTAACATCTTTTAATAGATTGTTAGTAATATCATATGATTCAGGATGGATTCCTGTCTTATCCAATGGATTTGTTCCATCTAATATTCTTAAGAAACCAATACATTGTTCATATGTTTTATCAGATATACCTTTAATCTTCTTTATTTCATCCCTAGATGTTATTTTATTATTTTCCTTATAATCATATATTTTATCAATAGATGTCTTAGTTAAGCCTGAAACATACTTTAAAATTGATTTGGAAGCAGTATTAACATTAACACCTACTTCATTAACAACTTTAGATGTAGTAAAGTCTAATGCTTCTCCTAGGTTCTTTTGATTAACATCATATTGGTATTCACCTACACCAATTGATTTAGGATCAATTTTAACTAACTCTGATAAAGGATCTTGTAATCTTCTACCTATAGATACAGCTGATCTTTTTTCAACCTCTAGGTCTGGGAATTCCTCAATAGCTAATTTAGATGCAGAATAAATAGATGCACCAGCTTCAGATGTAATAATATACTTACAATTTAAGTTATATTCTTTAATCATCTCTGAGCAGAACTTTTCTGATTCACGAGATGCTGTACCATTACCAATAGATATGATATCTACATGGTATTTATCTATTAATCCTTTAACTATTTCTTTATCCTTTTTAATTCTTTCTTCTGAATTACCATTTAAGAAAGGTTTAATAACTGTTGAATCTAAATACTTTCCATTTTGATCAACAACAGCTAACTTACATCCATTTACGTATCCAGGGTCAAAGCCTAATACTACCATACCTTTAATAGGTCTAGTTAATAATAAATGTTCTAGATTAACTGAGAATGTATCAATAGCTTTCTTTTCTGCTTCTTCAGTTAAATCAGATCTAATCTCTCTTTCAATAGATGGAAGTATTAATCTCTTTAAAGAATCTTTAATACTATTCTTAATTAAATCACATACAAAAGAATCTTTATTCTTTATTAATTTATCTTCTAAGTATTTTTCAATTGCTTCTTCATCCATATCTATAGATACAGTTAATACTTTTTCATCTTCACCACGGTTAATAGCTAACAATCTATAATGTTTAATATATTTAACTGGTTCAGAGAAATCATAATACATTTCATATGTTTTCTTCTCATCTTCAGCATTCTTTTTTACCTTAGATGTAATAGTACCTGTATGGAACACATTATTTCTAATCCATTTACGATAATAAGCATTGTCAGATATCCATTCAGCTATGATATAACCTGCACCTTCAAGTGCTGCATCAACACTCTCTACTTTATCATTGATAAACTTTTTAGCCATATCATTTAAACTACCAGTAGTAGGGAAAGACATGATCTTCTTAGCAAGTGATTCTAGTCCTGCTGCAATAGCATCTGTAGCTTTAGTTTTCTTCTTCTCTTTATATGGTCTATATAAATCCTCTACTTCAGCTAACTTCTTACATTCAAGTATTTGTTTCTTTAAATCATCAGTTAATAAACCTTTTTCATCAATAAGTCTAATAACATCTTCTTTTCTTTCCATTAGCTTATTATAGTAATCATATAAATTACCAATAGTTTTAATTTGATTTTCATCAAGTGCTCCAGTTGCTTCCTTACGATATCTTGCGATAAAAGGTATTGTAGCACCTTCCTCTAATAAATTAAGAACTGTTGTTATTTGTTCTTTTCTTATTTGTAATTCTTCTTGTAATTCACTTATAATTGTTTCATTCATTTTGTTCACCTCTTATATTTTAACATAATAAAAGTAGGTGTATATACCTACTTTACTTATTATTGCATCCACCAAGGAGTAGACGATAATTTTCTTTTATATTTATATGTAGTATCAGGTTTATTAATACACTTTCTAATCTTACTTTCTATAATTTCTTCAGAATCTTTATTAGATAATGCAATTTCAAATTTATCAACTAAACTCTTATCATTTTCAAATAATATAGAATCTACAACAAATGGATATTTAACATTATTAACATATACTAAATCTGAAGAACAAATAATAGTCTTTAAATTCATGTAACTATGTGACATATAATCTAGCAATAAACGTCCCATTGCATAACCGCTTCTTTCATATGAATTAAACGGAAAAGACCAGTCTAAAACAATATAATCTATATAATCTTTATTTTTATCAATAAAGTATGCTGAATCTTGATAATTATTAAACCATCTAATATTAGCAGTTGGATCAATTTGTCTAATTACCATAGAAATATAATCTTTTTTATCAACATTATCCTCAACTATTAATATATTCATAGGCCCTCCTTACACGTATTATAGCATAAAAAAGAAAAATAGGTTAAAATTTAACCTATTTATTCGTTATCAGTAGATATAGAACTAATTTCTATAAAATCATCTTCTTGATAGTATGATACTACCACCTTACTACCTTCCTTAATATAAGGTAATAAGTTAGATACCTTGATAGAAACAATATATTTCTTACCTTCAGTATCAACAATGTAATAATATGAATTACCATCTAATACAGCATTATTAATTGATTTAATAATAATCTTCTTAGTTATATTATTAGTTGTATCTTTACCTGTTCCATTTTTAGATAGATAATTAGCTGCAGCTTTTTGAATTCCTTCAGAAGCATCAGTAACTACCACCTTTTGATAATCTTGTACATCTATAAATGCATACATCTTAACTAAACCAGCATTATCCTTTAAAGATACTAAATAAGTTGGTCTACCATTTAAATTTATTAAAAGTGGGAATGTAGATGTATAGTTCATTTGTTGTACTTGACCCTTAGCTGAATCCATAGCTGAGTATTCTTCAGCACCTGGTACTTCATAGTATGTAGTCTTACCAGTTCTTAAGTTAGTTAAAATGAAACCTAAGTTAGATTCATCAGATGATACAGAAGTTATACCAGTGTATAAATAAATATCATCGTTTAATGCTAAATAATTATAACCTTCAGTTGTATTAACAACATTCTTTTGGCCAAATATAGAATTGAAGAATCCACCTTGGTATTCTCCCCAATCATTTACTTGTTCAATAACTAAATCTGCATAGAATACATTATCGACCCAATCAGGTACATCTTTTAAATCATACTTTTTAGATTCACCTGTAACTGGATCTAATATAATTGCACCAACTACAGCTTCTTTTCTAGAGAAACCTGTATATTTAATAACTGGAGTAATCCAATATGGTTTACCCTCATTATCAATTTCAAATCTTGATGTACCAAATATATCAAATGGATAAGAGAATCTTAACTTTCTTTCTAAATCTTCTCCAAAGTAAGCAGAAGGCATATATTTCATACCTTTATCCATCTTAACTAATTTAGATGCACCATCTACAGAATTAACAGTAATATAAGCATTAATACCATTTTTTCTATTAGTTATCCATTTAATTAGTCCATCGTACTCAATAGGTGTAACTCTAATTATTTCATCATTATAATTAATTTGAGTATATAAACTAGATACATAATATTGAGATACATACTCATTCATTTGACCCATTGTTCTATCACCAAGTTTTTGTGATGAATCCTTATCTAGCAATGGAATCTTATTAAAATCTACTTCAGCAATCTCCTCAGAGAATACTCCTGTATTTATTTCAATTCTGTTAGCCCATGAACGAGAATTGAAAACTGGTCCTATAGCTACATTAACTATTAAAATAATAATAAACATAGCAGGAATAAATAAAAATGGAATCCATACATGCTTAGGGCATGATTCAATAGTTACAGCTTTCTTTGAAACTTTCCATTTAATATCTCCAATATGTATTACTGAATTTACTACTGCAGCTAATCCAATATAAAACCAGAATAATATTGAAGATGGATTAATAGGTGGAAGTATTATGTAGTATAATAATCCCATCAATAATAATCCTATAATATAACCTATTATTTTAACTTTTTTCATATAAACTCTCCTATCTTAAATTCTAATGTTAAAGGATGATTGATGTCTCCCTTTAACATTAGAATTTAAGATAGGAGAGTTTATATGAAAAAAGTTAAAATAATAGGTTATATTATAGGATTATTATTGATGGGATTATTATACTACATA
>JAIKYM010000037.1 GCA_024683115.1 Bacilli bacterium | reverse complement strand
TAAAATCTACTATGGTTGAACCATAAGAAGTAGGATATTTAATATTTGTTCCAATGATTCTTCGTTTTTGAACATCAATTATTATGCATGATGTATTTAATCCTTTTATATAATATTCTTCTGCAAATTGCAATGATTGACCCCTTATAACATTAGTACCTTCAGGTATATCAGGCTCAGTAGTTTCATAATACTTAGTAATCATGCTGACACTCATATTAACTAAGGTTATAGGTTTATTTGTACTATAGTTCTTCCCAATCTCATAATTTACAGGAACATATCCAGTAATATTTGTATTTTCTAAATGAACTCCAGCTATTTTACCTTCTTTTTTATCTAACCCCGTTATTATTAGTTTGTCCTTTTTAAACATTGTACTTCTCAATAATTGGACATTTAATTCTCTTTCTATTTCTTCAAATGTTCCAAATTCATAACAAGGTTCATCATATATTTCTATATCGTAAAACATATCTAATTGCTTAAACTGCCTAGAACATGTTTTTTCATATATTTCATTGTTCATTTCTTTAAAATCCGCATCATAATTTAATTCAACATAGCAATTAGTGCAATTCATTGTAAGTACTTCATCTTTTTCCCCATCAGTTGAAACTATTAAATGACGTATATATTTTTCCTGAACATATTCCTTTATATCCTTTGCATATACTACACCCATACCAGTAAAAAATGAAAATAAAACAATAAAAATTAATGCTCTACTTATTATATATTTATTTCTATTAACTGACACTATATTGTTATATATTTTATTACTATCACTCGATTTAATATTTATATTATCAAAACTATCTTTGAATATTTTATCAAATTTTTCCATAGCCTAATCCTCCAATTCCCCTTTTAATTTTTCTCTACCCCTTTTTAATCTTTGTTTAACATTAGATAAAGACAATTTCATTATTTTAGATATCTCTTCTATACTATATCCCTCATAATAAAATAAAAATAATGGTATTCTATATTTAGCACTAATTCGTCTTAATGAATCGATAATCATATTATCTACATTCTCTGATTTTTTTAAATCTGTAATATCTTCAACAACTGCTCTTCTAGATACCCAAAATGACTTAAGATGATTTTTACATTCATTACTAGCTACTTTAAAAAGCCATTTTTTTACATTTTCATCAGAAGTCTTAAACTTTTTTAAATTTATATATAATTTAAAGAATACTTTTTGAAATATATCATTAGCATCTTCAGTATTTAATGTATAACTATATATTAATCTAAAAACGTCATGTTGATATTTATGAAATATTTCTTCATATAAATTATCCATTAGTATCATTCTTTCTATATGTTACATAACATATACGTAACACTTTAATAACAATTATATCATCATAAAAGTTACAAAAAAAAAGCATTATTACTAATGCTTTTACCATCTATCACATTTTAAATTGTATTTATTACATAGTTCTTGAGTAAGTGTTACAGGATCTACTGAACCACCACCACATCTTGCTTCATAATAGATTTTTTGACTATTTAAATTAGATATTAATTTACTATATTCAAATAAACTTTTATATTTACTATCCTTAGTAGATAAGTAATGTATTTGTAATCCGTATTGATTACATGATGTATATGAACCATTGTAACGTTTATTATTACATACATCACCTGTAGGAGCACTTCCACATCCAGGAATATTCTCTTTATATGAAAGAGGATATTTTTCATATAGTTTACTAACATTGTCTGTTTCTGCTGCACCTGTCATGCTGATTAAATCATTAATGCCATCTACACTTGAAGGATATTTAGATTTTAAATCAGCTATAGTCATATTTGTACATGCATCACTTATCTTTATATATGATCCACAAGGTTCATTTTCATATACTTGAATATTATCATTTAGATTAACATATCCTTTGTGAGGATCTGCTGTTGTTGTGCTCTTAGTAGTTTTTGTAGTTGTACTAGTAGTACTAGAAGATGTAGTTGTATTTGTTCCAGTAATTACAACAGTACTTGTCGTTGTAGTTGTAGAAGTTGTTGTTAAATCTTCACCATTAGTTTTAGGTTCTTTATATTCAACACTTAGATTAACATCAATATTACTTGAAGTATTAGTTTTAATATAATCTTTGATTGAATCATTAGATACTGAATATGTAGAAGTTAAATATACATTTCTAGTATCAATATTGTTCTCTTTAGCCTTATCACAAATAATAACTACAGAGTCATATACACTTTTACCTTTAAAATCTATGTCTTTATAAATATTTTGTGAATCTTCATTTATTAGTTCATAATCAACAACCTTACTAGATGTTTCAATACATTTTTCTTTATCATCTTTACAACTACTATCTATTTCAAATACTAATCTTACTTGAGGATTAATAGTAACTATCATCTCATATCTAGTTACCTTTGCTGTAGTTGTTGTTGATGTATCAGACATCTTCTTTTTATTAATTGTTTTAACTATAAAAAATAATCCTA
>JAIKYM010000008.1 GCA_024683115.1 Bacilli bacterium | reverse complement strand
GGTTTATTTTTATCCTTTAAGTAAAAGAATAATACTGCACCAACTATAGCTAACATAATAATTACTATAATAACAAATGTAATAACCTTCTTTTTCTTCTTCATATTATCTTTACCTCTTAAACATTATATAACATATATAAAGTATTTTCTATTATTTTACTTGATTAAATAAAAATATTTTGATATATTATTAATGCAAACAAGAAATGCAGGTGTGGTTCAACGGTAGAATGCGACCTTGCCAAGGTTGAGACGTGGGTCCGACTCCCATCACTTGCTCCATTTGATTATAACTAGTCTAATGACTAGTTTTTTTATTATAAAAAAGCAACTATATTAATAGTTGCTTTAATTATTCTTCTGGAGTTATATTATCATCTTCTAGTTCAATACCAGATAATTCTTGATATTGATTTATTAATGAATCTAACTCTTCTTGTTTTTCTAGTATTTCTAATTTTAATTGTTCAATTGCTTTTTTTAATTCTTCAATTAATTCATTATTCATTTAACTGAAAAAGAAGCAGAAGTAATTGAAGGTCAAAAGGTTAATATTATATATAACCAAGAAGCATATGTAGTTGAAGGTGTACCTGAAACTGTTGATATTACATTAATAGGTTCTAAATCATCTATCTATCTAGCTACTCAATTAGGTGAACATGCTGTAGATTTAGATTTATCTCAATATGGACCTGGTACATATAAGGTTCCATTTAAATATAATCATTCAGTTGAATCAGTTACTTATAAACTAGATCCTGCAACTATTACAGTTAAGATTAGTGAAAAGGTATCTGAAGTTGAATCATTATCATATGATTTATTAAATCAAAATAAATTAGATAAGAAGTTATCTGTATCTAATGTAATACTTGATACATCTGAAGTAATTGCTAAGTCTTCTCAAGAAAACTTAAATAAGATTGCTACAGTTAAAGCATTAATTGATACATCTAAGATAACATTAAAGGAAACTGGTACTCAAACATTAGAAGATATTGAACTTGTTGCTTATGATGACATGGGTAATAGATTAAGTAATGTTGAAACAGTTCCATCTAGAATTAGTGCAACAATATCTATTGATTCATACCATGTAACATTACCTGTTAAGACTGTTATAACGGGTACTATGGCTACAGGTAAAGCTATTGCATCTATTACTTCATCTGTTAAGAATGTAGATGTATATGGTGATAAAGATGTACTTGATAAGATGAGTGAAGTACAAGCTAAAGTTGATGTTGAAGGATTAAGTGATAATAAACAATTATCTGTTGAATTATTCAAGGTTAATGGAGTTAGATATATGACTGAAACTAAGACTAATATTAGTATTACAGTTGGTGAAGAAACTAATAAAGAAATTAGTGGTATTATTGTTTCATCATCTAACTTAAACTCTGATTTAACAGCTCAAGCTTCAAGTGATGAAAGAACTATTACAGTTATCTTAAAGGGTACTAAAGAAGTAATTAATAGTATTAATGAAAATAATATTTATGCTACAGTTGATTTAGCTGGTTTAGGTAAGGGTTCATGGACTGTACCTGTTACTGTAACAACGTCTGATGAAAGAGTTACAGCTATACCAAGTAAAACTGAAATAACTGTCAATATTAGATAAAAGTAGGTTTAATAACCTACTTTTTTTATTGTATTTGTTATATACTTAAGATAATAAGGGTTGGTGTTATGAACAAAAAAGGTTTTACTTTAGTTGAAATGCTTGCAGTTATGATAGTTGTATCTTTACTTATGGTTCTAGTAGTACCAGCCATAGTTAATGTATACACTTCAGTTAGAAGAAATAGTTTTACTACTAAGGTTAATTATATTGAAACTAATACATTAAAATATGTTAATTCATTTAAAGATGATATTAAGAATCAATCATGTGTTGATTATACTATTGATCAATTAATTAGTGTAGGTGCAATAATATCAGATAATAAGGGTGTTAATCAAATAGAAAATCCTTATACAGGTGGTACTTTCGATGGTAAGGTTAGGGTATGTTATTGTAAGTCTAAGTTAGATGTAGTTGCTAATTATGTAGAAGAATATAATGCATCTACTTATTACCACAAGGGTGATAAAATCATCTACAATGATATCTTATATACTTGTATAAATGATTCAGAACCTAATAAACTATTTGATAGTAATTCAGGTAATGTTAATACAAATTATTTTCAAGTAATAGAATGTTAATAACTAGTTATGCTAGTTATTTTTTTATGTTATAATTCTAATGTGGGTGATATAAATGAAAGATTTCATTAAGAGTTTTAAG
>JAIKYM010000130.1 GCA_024683115.1 Bacilli bacterium | reverse complement strand
TTTTTAAAATCTTTATAACCTTTATACATCATTGATAATTTTTTTAATTTGTTTTTCTCAAAAGCTATTATTCTTTTAACTTGTCCCTTTTGTATTCTTAATAATCTCTTACAATAATCAGGATATATGTCACCATACATTTGATTAATGTATAAATTATTTCTAACAATGTAATATCTCCTCATTGGATTATGATTATAACAAGGATACTCTTTACCAAATAACTTATGAACAACTAGATTGCCCAGTTCATGTTTCATAATTATCTCATTTAATCTTATAACTTTATATCCATGCTTATTTAGATTCATACAATACTCCGTATCTACACAATCAATAAATAGCCAGTCTTTATATCCACCTATTTCTTGATATGCATCTAAATAAATAATATTACCAGAAGTCATTACTTCAATTCTTTCTTCTACTTTTCCTTCTTTAGGATCATCAGTATTAATATCATGATAAGGAGATATTAAACCAATTTTTGAATCTTTGTTATTCTTAATAAATTCTTTCATCTTATCAACAATGTCATCTGTTATCTTACTATCTTGGTCCATTGTTAATAAAAATTTATAACCATCTTCTATAGCTTTCTTTGCACCAATATTAAGTGCATATGCTATACCTTTATTTTCACCTAATTTAACATACTCTATTTTATTAGATGATTTCATTCTTTCAACATCATCATCTGAATTGTCAACAACATAAATCTTATCAACACTATTTTTATAGTTATCTATATTCTTAATGTTAACATCAGTTGGGTTATAAAAAACTACCACTGCAGAAAGCTTCATTATATTTCCTCTGCAAATCTTTTTTCAACTTTTTTAAACAATGCATAACATACTATTAAGAATAGTATTCCAGCTACATACAATATTGCCATACTCTTAAGTCCTGGAACTTCATGTGCATAGAATATGTTTCTATATGACTCAACTATATATGCCATCGGATTAAGTTTAAATATAAATGCAAACTTAGATCCTGCAAACATATCAGCTGTATATAGAATTGGTGTTGCATAAAATAATAAATTCATTATAAATGTAACCATATACTCAACATCTTTAACATATACATTAAATGCACTAGTTAAAAAAACAAGAGCTAATGTAATGATGTATTGTAACAACATTATTAATGGTAGAAAAACTAAATGCCAAGATATACCTATACCACCAAATAATGCAAATAATAAAATAATAATACAACTTATTAAGAAGTTAACTCCTCCTGATGTTACAGTTGATATAGGAAGTATTTCTCTAGGAAAATATACTTTCTTAATTAGATTACTATTACCAGTAATACATGTAGTACCTAACATTAAACTCATGGTAAACCATGTCCAAGGAATGATACCACATATTAAGAATATTAAATAATTTGGTGTTTGTACTCTCATGATATATGGGAATACAATTGCATATACTACTACTTGTAACAATGGATTAATAAATGACCAAAGTACACCTAAGAAAGATGCTTTATATTTTCCTCTAATATCCTTTTTAACATTTGTTCTTAAAAATTCTCTATAATGATATAGTTCTTTAAAGACTTTCATATTAAGCACACTCCTTTATATAAGCAGCTGATACTTTATCAAACTTACCATCCATTTTAACTTCTCCATCATTAATCCAAATACCACGATTACATAATTTCTTAAGTGGTTCTAATGCATGAGATACAATTACTATAGTCATATCAGATTTAGCCAATTCCTCTAATTTAGCAAAACACTTATCTTGGAAATGTTGATCTCCTACAGCTAATATTTCATCTATTAATAGTATTTCAGCATCTACATTAATAGCTACAGCAAATGCAAGTCTCATAAACATACCAGATGAATAAGTTCTAATTGGGGAATCAATGAATTCACCTAATTCACTAAATTCAATTATAGTATCTAATCTATCATCTATTTCTTTTTTAGTTAATCCAAATATAGCAGCATTAAAATAGATATTTTCTCTTCCTGTAAAATCAGGATGGAAACCAGCACCTAACTCTAGTAATGAAGTTAACTTACCTTGTGTTTCAACTGATCCTTTATTAGGAAATATTATTTTAGTCATAAGTTTTAATAAAGTGGATTTACCTGATCCATTAACACCTATTAATGCAACAGTTTCACCTTTCTTAATTTCAAGATTAATATCTTTTAAAACTGTATGAATCTCATTTTTATTTTTACTGAATATCCTTACTATTCTCTCCTTCATAGTATTTGGTTTATCAGAATATAATTTAAAAGTTTTAGTCATATCAGTTACTTTAATTGCTACATCTTTTTTTAACATATTATCACTATCCAATCTTAGTTGTATATATATATCTTAATAACATTACTAACAAAATTATAACACATTTATTCGGTATTTTAGTAATTATTCTCATATTATCGTTTAAAAATATCATATTTATTATAATATAATATCCTTTCACGATAGAATTCCAATGAAGGTGCAGATGAATATTCCATAGCTTTAGAATTATCCTTAGTCTCTAATGCCTTATATGCGATAGTTCTATATTTTGTTTCATCTGACCATTCACGAACATCATATAAATCATATTTATTAACAAATATAAATAACAAAGGTAATATTAAAAATACTTGTAACAACTTACTTTTCCATATTTGTTTAAATTTAATTGTTTCAATTATTTCTATAATAGATATGAATATAATTGGATACATTGGTATCAAGCATCTACCAGTTACCCAAGGCCTTTTTGAAACAAATGTAGTAATTATTAATAAAGCAAACATAATTATTGCTGAATAAGCCATGTAGTTATTTTTTATTTTCTTAAAGTTATATCCAAATATAAAAATATATAATAATAAAAATACATTAACAATAATACTAGAATACTTAGGATTAAATCCTATCATGATAGGAATTGAATGTAATGTATCTTGGAAAAAACCAGTGTGTCCTCCATAAAGGAAATTAGAACCAGATAAATAAAAATGATATATAACTGCTAATATAGATAATACAATCAATGGAACTATAAATATAATATGTTTAAAAGCATATTTAAATATTTCTTTATCTTTAACTAATTTTATAAAAGTTATAATTAATAAGGTAGCATATGGTATTAAAGCAACTGTATTACAATAACACGCTATTACCATGAATAAAAATGATAATGTTAGATTTTTATAACTATTATTCTTTAAATATTTAGTAAACATATATACAGCAATTAACACAAATGAACATGCCATTCCATATCCTCTACCTAATCCAAAGAATTCATTTACTCCATAATTAATTGCAAATAAAGAAAAAGCACTATATCTATATTTCTTATCTTTAGTAATTTTATAACTAAAGATTAGATATGGTATATAACATAATATATTAGGTAATCTAGTTAGGAATTCATTATATTTAACATTAAATATAGTATGAAATAAGGTTATAATATCATGTATATAAATGTTGTTAATATAAAAGAAGTGGATGCAAAATCAGAAGAA
>JAIKYM010000111.1 GCA_024683115.1 Bacilli bacterium | reverse complement strand
ACTTTAGTTATTACATCATTAGATGGATAACCTAATTGAATTAAATGATATGAAAGTTCATCTATTACACATGTTGTATAAAATACTTCATCATTAAAGCATACTGCTATATTGTTTTTTAAAAAGTTAATATCATAATCTTTAATACATTTATCATCAATATAAATGTCTTTGTTAGGAATAATATTTACTAACTTTTTTAACAGATAAGTTTTGCCTGAATTAGTTGGTCCAATAACATTAGTTATAAGTCCATTTAATTCAATATCAATGTTCATACTTTTAACCATGAATTTTTCCATACAACCATCCCTTAGTTAATTATTATACAATAAAAAAAGATGTATCTCTACACCTTTTTATACAAATAGTAATATATATATTACAACTAATAAGATTACTAATAATGCTAATAAGAATTTCCAAATAAATTTTAGATAATCCTTAAATTTTATATTAAGCATTGATAATCCTAACATTAATACTACACTTGATGGAGCTATGAATCCAGATAAACCATAGAAGACTTGCATTGCAAATGCAACTACTGATTCATTTTTAAATGTTGAGAATAGTCCACCAATTACTGACATACTATATTGAACATCACCAGTAAATAATACTGTAATAAACATATTAATAAACCATCCAATTGGTTTTAATGCATTAGCACTAAATACTTTATTAATACCATTTATAAATAATGGAATTACAGGATAACTTACAGAGAATGCTAAGATAGTATAAATCATAGCTAATAAGATAGCTGGTTTGATAGCTAATCTTAAACCTTCACCAATACCATCTATTAATTTGTTTAATTTAATTCCAGCTACTACTTTAGCAACAAACATCATTAATAGCATGAATGAACATAATGTTGTAACATCCCATGTTCCTAATGCTGTAATTGAAAATTGAGTTTGTCCTAATTGAGCAGTTCCTAAGAATACAGATGGATAATTTGCTCCAAATAATGTAGCATTTTGAATTGATTCATGTAATTTAGTAAATGTAGTTATCTTGAATTGTTCCCAAGGTACAAATGCCATAACTGTGATAATTGCAAATACTGCAAATACAACAGCCATTGGAATAATACTTGGATTTTTCTTTTTCTTCTTTGTATTAACAATTTCTTCGCTAGCAGCAAACTTATCTGCTACTACTTCCTTACCATTGTTGTTTTTAATTCTAATACCAACGAATGATAATAAGATTACATATGCTATTAAAGCAACAATAATAACTGCTAATAATTCGTTTCCATATTTAACAGCGATAGCAGCATAATCAATAATTGATCCAACTACTACAGTAGAATATGTTGCACCGATTATACCAATTAATACACCACCAAATGTTGATGCAAAAGTACTTATCTTATCAACTTTTAATCTATTAAATATAGATACAGTAAATGGAATAAATGCTAATGCTATCATGAAGTCTTTGCAAACACTTGCAAGAGCTGCATAGAATAACATACTTATTCCGGCAAATACGATTTCCTTTCCTTTAAATAAATTTGCAAATTTATCAAGCATAGAACAATATACTTTTGATTTACCTAATACTTTATAGAATGCATATACTACAAATATAAATACAAATATATTTGAGAAAATATAGAATACTAAGAATAGATATGCACTGAAATCAAATACACCGATTGTAGAACCATCCATGATTGAAGTTAGACCTTTAACTTGTTCACTGAAAGTCATTAATTCACCATTTTGGAATACAGATGATCTAAATATCCATGTTAGTAAAGCAGTAAGTACCATTAATATACCAACTATTTTGAATAAATCATGCTTCTTGAAAAATTTCTTCATGTATATATAACCTCCCATACAACAATTATAACACAATATTAAAAAAGTAAATCAATAAATTTAATAGCTTGTAGTTTGAGTATAAGTATCAATTACTTTCTTTAAAGTCTTAGCTCTTGGGTTATTTCCTTGGTAAATATCTACTAATTCTTGTGGTATAGAAGATTGAAAACCTAAAGATCTAACCATTAAATCAATCTCTTCAGGACTATGTGCTCTTGAGAATGGTAAATAAACTGGTTTCTTTGATTTAGTAACCTTATATTTATAATACATTTCTTCTGAAAGTGCATAATAAGAATCTTTATTTAAACCTGTTGATAAAGATAATTGAACTACAGATGGTAATTTTCTACCTATATAATATAAGTAAGATTCTCCAGACATGTGATGAAATATAGGATATAATTGCAAACAACCTGTAGAATTTTCTTCATCTATTTGAGTATAATTGAATACTGCTAAATTCTCATTCTTATCATTTTTATGATTTTCATCAAATATTAACGCAAGTTTTTCTATAGATGGATACTCTCTTTTTTCTCTAATAACTGAATCAGTAGATAATGTATATGCATAATCATCATCCCAATAACCAAATGCATCTTTAGTATAACCTGCACCATTCATCATCATCTTGCCATCTTGTTCATAGGCAATAAAATAATTAACTCCTTCAGGATGTTCTTCTCCATCTCTAATTACTGCATACTTTTTACCATCTTCATAAACAAATGCAAGTGGATAAACCAAAGATGTAGCTTCAGTTAAAATATTTAAATAATTAACAAGTTCATTATAACTTTCTTCATTAACAATCTTAATTTTTTCCATAAACCCTCCATGCTATCTATATTAACATATTTTAAATAAAATAATATATTAAAATTAATAACTATGTTATAATTTAATATAGGTGATGATATGATATTTGTAGTATTAACATTAATAATAATTGT
>JAIKYM010000108.1 GCA_024683115.1 Bacilli bacterium | reverse complement strand
AAATCAGTTATACCTAAAGATAAAATAGAAAATGTTGAAAAAGAAGGAGTTATTATTATCCAATCTAAGTATTTATTAGATATTATTAAAAAAATGCCTAGTGAAGTTATTAACTAGATAGTTAGTAGATCTCTTAATTCTTTAATCTCCTTATTAAGTTGATCATCATTTAATAACTCTTTTTCTATTTTTTCTACACCATGTAAGACAGTAGCATGATCTCTATTGTACTGTAATCCTATTCTTTCAACTGTTTCTTCAGTTAATATACTACTTAGATACATTCCAATTTGTCTTGCTTTATTAATATTTGCTTGTCTTTTCTTACTTTTGAGTGATTCTTCAGTAACATCGTAGTATTCAGCTACAGTTTTTCGTATTCTAGCTAAATCATTAGTCATATATTGATTACTTCCAAAGATGTCACCTAGAGCTTCTTTAGTAAATGGTATATCTACTGTTTCAGGTTGATATATAGCTATATTTGCAAATAATCTAGTAATTGCACCTTCAAGACTTCTTATATCTGCTGGTGAATTAGAAGCTATATAATCAAATACTTCTTCTTGTATTAAATCAGCAGATTCCATACCAATTATCTTATTCTTTAATATTTTTATTTTTAAATCTCTATCAGGAGGTTTAATATCTAATGCAATTCCCCAACCAAATCGTGTTTTAAGTCTATCTTCAAACATATTTAGGTCATTTGGAGATGTATCAGATGATATAATTATTTGTTTCTTTAAATTATATAAAGAATCGAATGTTTGGAAGAATTCGCTTTGAGACTTCTTAGCATCCTGTAACATTTGTATATCATCTATTATTAATACGTCTATATTTCTATATTTATCTTTAAAATGTTCTATTAAGCTAGAGTTATCAGAATTATTGATTTTTCTAGTCATTTCCGTGAAATCTGATATAAATTGATCTGATCTTATATATAATACTGTTTTATTAGAATTATTAACTATATAATTACCAATAGCATGCATTAAATGGGTTTTACCGGTACCGCTTCTTCCATATAAGAAGAATGGATTATAGGTTTTACCAGGGTTTTTAGCTACTTCTAGAGCAACAACTTGTGCTGTTCTATTAGCTTCACCAACTACATAATTATCAAATCTTAACTCTGGATTTAAATTATTATTAATCTTTTTATATTCACTAGTATAAGTATTAATAGTTTCTTGATCTTGTTCAGTAATAATAGGCACTTCAATAGGCTTATTATAATCTTGTTCCACATCTTGATTAGCATTTACTATTTCATTGGTAATAAAATCAGTTACAAGTTCAAAAGTATAATCTTTTCCAGTTACTTCTTTTAAAGTCTTTTCTATGATATCTGTGTATGAATCATTTTCTATTATTTTTTTCTTTTTAAAGTCTGAATCTATATATAAGAGGGCAGTGGCAGTATCGAGGTCCATAATCTGCATGTTCTTAAACCATGCATTATATAGAGCTGTAGATACTTTTGATTGTATCGATGCCAAAAATTTGATTGTAATTTCATCTACATTCATATAACCACCCTGTCTATTTTTCTAACTAAATAAATTATAATAATTTCTTGTTCAAAAAGTAAATAATAGATTTTATAAATAAAGTTTTCAGGGGGTTATTAACACATTTATCAACCATTGATTACCTATTATAACGTTATCTTTTATAGTTTTCAACGTTTTCAACAAATTACTTTTAAAAAGTATTGAAAAGTTTTCAGTTTTCAATGTTAATTGTGTTCATAACTTCTTTATATAAGGTTTAATTGGGTCTTTTTATTTCTTAACAACGAAAATTGGTTGACTTAGTAACCTTATTATAATATAATAACCTTGCATTTGAGATGTGGAGGTGTAACTTATGAAAAGAACTTTTCAACCAAACAATAGAAAAAAAGCTAAAAAACATGGTTTCTTTGCACGTAAGAATACAAAAGTATTAAAAACAAGAAGAGCAAAAGGACGTAAATATTTAATAAATAAATAATCCACTTGTTAAGTGGTTTTTATTTTATGGAGGTGTATTAATGAAAAAGTATGAAATAGTTAAAGAACACAAAGATTTTGATAACATCATTAATACCGGTAAATATAAAAGAGGTTCACATTATATTATATATAATAAGGATAATGAATCTAACATAAGTAGATTTGGAATAGCTGTTTCTAAAAAATTTGGACATGCAGTGGATCGTAATAGAATAAAAAGAGTAACTAGGATGATACTTGAGACTAATAAAAATATGTTTAAAAAAGACTTTGATTATATTATAATAGTTAAGAGAAGTGCGATAGATATTGAATATAAAGCACTTGAAAAGGATATTTTAGACATAATTAAGGGTGATTAGATGAAAAAAAAGTACGGTAAGTTACTAGTATTAGTTCTACTAGTTTTATGTACATTAACTGGATGTACTAAACAATTAATGAAAGATAATAAAGAAAGAGTAGTTAATGAAGCTACTGGTCAAACATTAACATCAAACATTTTATGTTTACCAAAAGATGAAAAATTATTAAATACTTATACTGAATACAAAGATAAGTTAGCTGTAAATATGGATGATCTAGTAGTTTGTGAAAAAATGCCAGCATGGAAAACTAAATATGATGGTATCTGGACACAAATATTCGTTCAACCACTTTCATGGTGTATTATTAACTTAGGTAAATTAGTTGGTAACTATGGTGTAGCTGTTATTTTATTAGGATTAATAATTAGATTATTATTATTACCTGTAACAATTAAAACAACTAAACAACAACAAGTTATGAAAGAATTACAACCTCAACTAAATAAGTTAGAAAAGAAATACGCTGGTAAAGATGATAAAGATAGTATGATGAAGAAGTCTCAAGAAATGATGGCACTTTATCAAAAATATAAAATTAATCCTTTATCATCATGCTTAACAATGTTAATTCAATTACCAATATTCTTTGCTTTCCTTGAAGCAATTAATAGAACTCCAGCTATATTTGAAAATAGTTTATGGAAATTCCAATTAGGAACAACTCCATTATTTGGAATAACACATGGTAATTATTGGTATATATTATTACTTGTATTAATTATTGGATTTACTATAATAACATTTATGCAATCAATGGGAGCTACAAATGTTAATTCAGAACAACAAAAGCAATCAAGAATGATGATGATTATGATGATGGTATTTATAGGTATTGCTTCATTCCAATTACCTTCTGCTATCGCATTATACTGGGGTATAGTTAATATCTTCTCAGTAGTACAAACATTTATCATTAAGAAAGTAGGTAGTAAGTAATATGCAAGAATATATTTATGAAGGACAAGATAAAGAAGAACTATTAAAACAAGCTTTAGAAGAATTAGATTTAACTGAAGATGATGTATTATATTCAGTAACTAAGGATAAAGTTGGTTTATTTAAAAAAGAAGTAGTTAAATTACATGTTTATAAAATGACAGAAGTATTAGCATTTATTAAACATTATCTTGAAGAATTAACTGATGACATGGGACTTGAAGTATCATTTGAAACTCAAGTAAGAGAAAAACAAATAACAGTTAGAATGTATTCAGATAATAATAACATTTTAATTGGTAAACAAGGTAAGACATTACAAGCATTAACTACAGTAGTTAAACAAGTAGTAAAAAATGCTACAGGTGTTTATCCTTACATTTTATTAGATGTATCTAATTATAAAGAAAATCAAGAAAAATATTTAATTAGAGCAGCTAAGACAATTGCTAAAGAAGTTGAAGAAACTAAGAACCCTGTAACTATGGAAAATATGAATTCATATGAAAGAAGAATAATCCATAATTACATTTCTGAACATTTTAAAACTGTATATACTGAATCTGAAGGTGTAGAACCTAACAGACATATAGTTGTTAAACCAAAAGAAGATTAAAATCTTCTTTTTTTTGACAATAATTTTTGTATATGGTACCATAAACACCAGTTAAGAAGGAGTATTAATAAGTAATGAATAATGATTATAATACATTAGCTGGAGATTTTTTAAGAGTTAGATTAACAGGAGTATGCGAAGAAACATATTTAAAGGATTATTTTAATGGTGATTCTACATATGTTAGATATTTTAGTGACATTATTGTTATGAACACACCTATAGGCTATGTTGAAATTGTTTCTGGTATTCCAATTCCTGTTATAAAGATAGAGGATTTTTCGGATTATTCAGTATATCCTTTAATTATGAATGTTCCACATACATCTTATCGTGGAGAATTATTGGATATGGATGATATGACAAATAAACAACAATATGTTACTATTGCTGATGTAAAAGAATATAAATCTAGCTTCGATAAACAAGAAAGAAGAAAAGAATTAGTTAACTTTATTAAAGCATGTAGAAAAAGTATGTTAAAAGCTATAACAAATAATAAAAGAAATTCCACTTTACCAAAACCAAGAAGATTATTTTAAAAGAATATTATAATAATATTCTTTTATTTTGTTTTATTATATATAAGTGATATAATACAATTGCTAATTGGGGTGAAAAAGATGAATGAAAATATTTGTGCTATTTCCACAGCATTAGGTACTGGTGCAATATCTATTGTTAGAGCATCTGGACCAGATGTTGTTAGTATTGTTAATGAAATATGTGATATAGATTTAGTATCTAAGACATCACATACTGTTTCTTATGCACATATATTAGATAAAGATGAAATAATTGATGAAGTATTAATTATTAAAATGTTAGCCCCAAAAACTTTTACTAAAGAAGATGTTGTAGAAATAAATTCACATGGAGGTATTGCGACAACTAATAAGATATTAGAATTATTGTTAACTCATGGATGTAGATTAGCTGAATCAGGTGAATTCACTAAAAAAGCTTTCTTAAATGGTAGAATTGATCTAGTTGAAGCTGAATCTATTAATGATTTAATTGTATCCCAAACAGAATCTCAAAGAAAATTCGCGATAAATAGATTAGGTGGTAATCTATCTAATTTAATTAAAAATATGAGAAGTGACATATTATCACTTGAAGGTAAACTAGAAGTTGTATTTGATTATCCAGATGAAATAGAAGATGAAGAAGAAATAACATATGAAGAATTAAAAACTACTATGATAGATATAAAGAATAAACTATCTAAATTAGTTCAAACATATAAAGATGCTACTATTATTAAAGATGGTTTAAATGTTTCTATTGTAGGTAGACCTAATGTTGGTAAATCTTCTATACTTAATCATTTATTAGATCAAGATAAAGCAATAGTTACAGATATAGCAGGTACTACAAGAGATATAGTTGAAGGAACAATTAGTTTAAACGGTATAAAATTAAACTTAACTGATACAGCAGGTATTAGAGAAACTGAAGATATAGTAGAAGCTATAGGTGTTAAAAAGAGTTTAGATATTATATCTAATTCAGATTTAGTTATATTTGTATTAAATAATAATGAGGAATTAACTAAGGAAGAAATAGATTTAATTAATAATACTACAGTTAACAAGATAGTATTTATTAACAAAAATGATTTAGATACTAAGATAAATACTGATTT
>JAIKYM010000167.1 GCA_024683115.1 Bacilli bacterium | reverse complement strand
AAATGATTCCGTTTCAAAGTCATATTCATCTGTTCAAAATTATAAATCTAATAACTGGTCATCAGGTTCTGGAATGGGTGGAGGATTTTCATCAGGTGGAGGCTTCGGCGGAGGTGGCGGAGCTCACGGAGGTGGATTTTAAGATATAACAATTGTTATATCTTTTTCTTTATGTTAAAATACTTTTTGGAAGTGATTATATGATTCATGTAGTTCTATTTGAACCCGAGATACCAGGTAATACTGGTAATATAATGAGAACTTGTGTAGCTACTCATACTAAATTACATTTAATTGAACCACTTGGCTTTTCAATGGAAGAAAAATATATTAAAAGAAGTGGAGTAAATTATATAGATAATTGTGAATATGAGATATATAAGAATTGGGAAGATTTTTTATCAAAGAATAAAGGATCATTTTATTACTATACTAGATATGGTCATGTACCTCATTCAGATTATAAGTATGATGATGAATCAAATAACAATGAAGATATATATCTAGTATTTGGTAAAGAATCAACTGGTATACCTGCATCTTTACTTAAGGATAAACTAGATAGATGTGCTCGTATTCCAATGACTGATAAGGTTAGAGCATTAAATTTATCTAACTGTGTAGCATTAGTTTTATACGAAGCATTAAGACAAAGAGATTATGAAGATCTACTTCGTTCAGAACCAGATGATGAAGGCCACAAGGGCGACAGATTTATAGAAGATTTTGAAGAATAATAAAAGACATCTTATTTAGATGTCTTTTTTAATTCATAAACAATATCAACTTGGTCACATACATTTTGTGAGTGTGTAACTATAATTACACACTTATTATCTTTATGAGCTAAGTCTTTAAAGATATTCATGATATCATTTTCTGTATCTTTATCTAAGTTACCAGTAGGTTCATCAGCTAAGATTAAATCGGGATTATATGAAAGAGATCTGGCAATAGCAACTCTTTGTTGTTCACCACCAGATAATCTTAATACTCTTCTTTTTCCTAAGTTTCTATCTAGTCCAACAGACTCCATAAGTTCAATTGCTTTACCTTTTTTATCTTTAACTTTAACCTTACTTACATCCATAGATAAGATTATATTTTCTATAGCATTTAAATGAGGCAATAAATTATATGATTGGAATACAATACCTATATCATTACTTCTATAGTTATCTAAATTCATCTTTTTTAATTCTTTATCTTTATAATAAATTTTACCTTCATATTTATTTTCTAATCCACTTATTAAAGAAAGTAGAGTAGTTTTACCAGATCCAGATTTACCTCTGATAGCATAAATCTTCCCTGTTTCAAATTCGAAATTAATATTTCTTAATACATATTCATCTTTTTTTGCATCAGCATATCTATAATTAACATCATCTATTTTTAATACTACTGTATCTTTTGATTTTTTGATTTCAGTATTTTTCTTATCCTTCTTCATTAGCTACGCTCCTTTAATATATTAAGTGGTGAGAATCTTGAAATTGCTATCATAGATGCTAGTGAACTTACTAGTGTTAATAGAATTCCTAATCCTAATAATTCTCCTAATACTTTTATATCAACTACGGCATTAATATTATCTACTTCATCAACTTTAGCTACACCAAAGTCAAAGTCTTTTTCAAAATCTCTTATACCAAAGTTGCCTTTAATATTATCATTTTCTTCAGTGTTATTTTTTATTTCAGATGCTAATAGATTATTAGCTACTGGTACAGATGCATAAGCACCAACTCCAGCACCAATTCCTAAACTAACTAAGCAAACAATTAGTAACTCTAACATGAATTGAAGAGCTAGTTTATATTTCTTCATTCCGATTGTTCTTAATACACCGATTTCATATTTTCTTTCTCTTATATTAATCATATTAATAACTGCTAATACAACACCACCAATTACTAAAGTAATAATTAAGAATGTAGTTGCAAATACTTTAACATTAGTTATAGATTTAGTTGCATTTTCTATATCTTCTAAATTGTTTGATACTTTGTA
Source organism: Bacilli bacterium (assembly GCA_024683115.1). Lineage (GTDB taxonomy): Bacteria > Bacillota_I > Bacilli_A > RF39 > UBA660 > UBA6985. Next base: position 13,790 of record JAIKYM010000167.1, on the reverse strand, counting down.
ATAATCAGATAATCCTTTTTCTTTTACTTCAGCTTCAAACTTTTCAACACTTTCTTTATCCTTAATAATAAATACAGGATCAATGTTTGGTGTTAAGTTTTCATTGTTAGTTAATATTTCTTTAATAGCATTAACATTAGTAATTATTTTATTAGCTGAATTAGTAAACATTGTAGTTGTATCTTTAGCATCATCAGTATTCTCTTTATAAATACCTGTAATAGTAAATTCATATGTATTCTTTTCATTATTAGTATCTACTATTGTAATAGTATCACCAACTTTTAATTCATTAAGTGTAGCAAGTTCTTCACTTATAATACAATTTTTAGAATTAAAATCATCAGAAATATTTCCTTCTATAATTGTATAATTACCATTTATAAAATCTTTCATATCTTCATACTTATTATATCCGTATAAAGTGAATGCTCCATTTTGAGCTTTTTCATTGTAGATCTTTTCAGTCTTTTTTGTAGTAGTCTTCTTTGATGTAGAAGTTGAGTAACTACCTCCATCTGGGAATCCTCCTGGACCTCCTTGTGGCATATTTTGTGGTCTGAATGTCTTATTTGTTGTTTCAGTTGTAGTTGTAGTTGTTTCTTTAACTAAACTATCAGTAGCTTCTTGTATATCTTTAGCATTAACTCCTAATGAATAAGTATAATAATAACTTGATAGATAATCAGATGTTCCAAATGTTATTATTTGTTCTTCTGTTAATACTTCTATTTCATTGAAGGTATTAATCATATCTTCTTGTGATTTATTATCACCCATTAGTTCTTGCATAAGATTTTTTCTATCCATACTGATTGAAGCGGTAATTGGATTTTTATTTTCATATGCTTTAACAATTGAATTAGCGCTACTTCTAATTGCAAGCGTTACAGCACATGCAGCAGATATTACTATTATAATAATACCTATAAGAATATTTCTTCCTTTGTTTCTTGTAATGTTCTTCCAAGCATTCTTTAAAATGTACATATTTTTCCTTCTTTCCAAGTGAATTGTATCGATTGAATATGAATTTAATATGAATATATAAAGAATATTAAAAGAAGTTTTATTTGATATGAAAATAGTTTACAAATTATAAAACGCGAATTATAATAATTAAAAATTTGAAGGGGGAATATGGAAATGATGACACTTAATCAAGCAAGAATTGAACTAAAGAATCTTACTAATTCTATTGAAGACTATATGAATTTTAAATATATCGATGATGGCTATTGGGGAATGAGATTTAACTTTGAAATAGTATCTATTCATATGGTTAGAGAACTATGGCCTGAATTAGATTTTACAGTTGAATCAGAAGATACTATTACTTTAGATGAATTAAGAAGATTAGAAGAAAGAGGATGCAATAGACATGAGGATGACGATGACTATGATAAGCATGCTCACCAAGATAGAATTAAACAAGAAGATATATTAGAAGCAGATAGAATAGAAGAAGAAAAAAGAGCAAAACTTCAAATGTATGAAGAACATTATCCAATCATTGAAGGAAATATTAGAAGATTCTTCCCAGATCTAATGTATGAATATAGAATATTAGTCGAATATGCTGTAAGACAAGTTAGAGTAGAATATGAAGTGTCTAACAATGAACCAGAAAAAGAAACTGGTATTCAAAGAGTTAGAAAGAATAAATCTAATAATTCTAATAAATAAAAAAACTACAAGTTAATTCTTGTAGTTTTTATTATTCTTCAGTTTTTTCTTCTTCAGTATTATCTTCTACTATTGAAATAGCAGCTACAGGACACATATCAACAACTTCTCTTACTTGTTCTGTTACTGTATCATTTTTTACTACTGATTCACCATCTTCACCATAGTCGAATGTGTCTGGAGCTGTTCCTACACATAGACCACATCTTAAGCATCTTTCTGAATCTACTACGACTTTTTCCATTTATTTTACTTCCTTTCACTTAAATTATACATTAAATAAAATAACTTATCTATAAAAAATAAGAAAACTATGGTAAAATCAATAGTAGATGATAAGGTGATGTTATATGCAATCTCGAATGGATAGATATAATAATATTGATTCAGATAACACAAACATCAAATCTAGAACAAAGAAGAATCAAGATCTATATGAAAAGATTAAGTCTTCAGATATTCGTAGATATGATGTTAATAATAACATGAGTGTTATAGATGATAATATTAAATCTGTAGATATAAATAAGATACATAATTTCTTAGATGAAAAATATGGTGATAATACTGCTAAAAGAAGAAGTATAGATTTACCAGAGATAAATGAAAAGATTGAACAAGATCCAATCATGGATACAAAAGAATATGACATCAACGCTATTATTGAAAAAGCAAAACAAGGAAAGAATATAGATTATTCTAAAGAAAGATTAAAGAAAGTTAGAGAAGCTCAATTTGAAATATTAAATAACTTAGATTCTGAAATAGAAAACTTATCATCATTAGATAGAGCTAAAGAAAAAAGAAAACAACAAGAAGAAGAATTAAAACATCTTATTAATACTATTACTGAAATAGAATTACAAAATAAGATGAAAGAAACTCAAAGTGATTTAGATTTATTGTCAGATCTAATGGAAGACCCAAAGGAAGAAGATAAGGCTAATACTTCAAGCGAGGATATTCTTAAAGATATAGAAAAAACATTAGAACAAACTATAGAGCAAGATGAAATAGATGCAGATACAACACCTGATATAGTTATCGGTGGTGTACAACATGAAGAAGATACAGTTAATAGTAAAATAATAGATGAACAAAAACAATTTGAAAAAGATAAAAAAGAATTAGAAAAGAAAAAAGATGAACAACTAGAGAAGACATTAGAGAAACTTAATATAGATTCTTCTTCATATGAAGAATTTGATGATATTAATAAAAGAGATAAATCTTCTATCATTTTAAGAACATGTATTATATTAATTGTTGCAGCTTTATTATTTGGGGCTGTAGTACTATTAAATTATTTATTAGGATTAGATATATTACCATTCTAATCCTTTTATTTTTTTTCTTGATATGATATTATATATTATAGTAGGGTGATAGACATGCAGGAAGTATTTATTGAAGATTATTTTGTTAATGCTGCTATTGAACACGGTATAAGATCATACTTATCTGCTAAGGAAGGAGAAAAGTATGAAAGAATATATACCTTCGAAATGTATGTCATTAAAGCACTTACTATAATATATGGTGAGAAGAGTATTTTATTACCTTATAAAATTGATAATGAACCTGCTTTTAAATGTAATCTATTAATGTATGGATTAAAAGAAGCAGATGTAGAATCATTCATTGAATATATGGATGAATATTATAACTTCATGAGAGATTATAAATCTGAAAGAAAAGCTACAGGTTTAATTAATGAAATAGAACAAATATTAATTAAAATGATTCTAAAGAAGAGTAAGAAGTATCCATTTACTCAAGATGAATTAAAAGAGTTTGATACTATCTTTAAACCAATAAATGGTGAACTTAAAAATCTAAAGCAATTAATTGCGTCTAATCAAGGTTTAATTATAAGAGAGTGGGAAACACAAAGAAGTGACTTAGGTAACACTCAAATAAGATTAAAAGCTATTAATCCTAATTTATTAAATGCAAGTACATATTATAAATATGGATATGATATTAAAACTATAGCTGAATTATCAAGTAAAGAAATTGACGAAATTAATGAAATTATAATAAATGAAGAAAATAAAGTTGAAATAATTAATAATAATGTTAAAATACAAAGGAGACTAGCATTATCAACAGGATATGTATTATTAGATATATTAATCCTATTTAGTGTAATAGTTACATCAATAATGTTAGTAGTAGTAGCAATTAGTGCTTTCTGGGGGTAAATATGGAAAAAGATATTGTTATTAATAATAAAAAATATAAATTGGTTAAAGAGTACAAAGATGGTTTTGATAAAGAAGCTGTTGAAAGTTTATTAACTGATTACTTTGATGATTTTGATTATGTCTTTGGAGACTGGGCATATTCAAAATTAAGACTAAAAGGTTTTAATAAAGCTGATAGTAAAAAAGTAACAAAGATTAATAATATTGAGTTTCTAGATAAATATATCAAAAATAATTGTGCATTTGATTGTAAGTATTTTTTACTAGAGAAGGAAGATGAATAAAAATGGGTGAAGTTGGAATAAGTGTTCTTTTAGATGGTAACCTTATTCAGGCTAGTGGTTTAGCTCGATTTACTTTTGTTCCTACTGGAAGAGAGTATTTGTTGTATTCTTTAAATGAGAAGATAGTAAAAGATGGTGTAGAGTTAAATAAGATCTATGTTTCTGAAATTGGAGAAGGTACTTCTCAATTATCTATGATTAGTCAAGATGATTGGGTATCTATTCAAAATATCATGTCTGAATTAAGTAAACCAGGAGCTAACGTTCCTAATAATATTCAATTAGGACAATTAACTCCTAAACAATATACTGTTGGTCCTTATAAAAAGATTGCTGTAAAAGATGAATTAAAAAATGGTATTGTTGCAACTCAAATGGCAAATCAACCTAAAGAAACTAATGATATACCAATGCCTGTTAATCAACAATTTCTTGGACCACAAGATAATAGCACTGAAACAAAACAAGCAGCTGAAGCAGTAGTACCTGATGCATTTGGAATGAGTGCACCTGTACCAGAACAAACAGCACCTATAGCTTTAGTAACTGAAGAAGTTCCTACTGTTGTTCAAAGTGTAGTACCACAACCAGGTGAAGTACCAGCTATACCTACACCTGAAGTACCAGTACAACCACAAGTAGTAGAACAAGTAGTTGCTCCAGCACCTGTTGAAACTCCAGCGCCTGCTGAAAGTGATATAAATCAATCAGTTAAAAATGTAATTAATTATATAAATGGTGATGTTAATAAATTATCTGAATTATTTAAAATAAATGGTTTAGATATAACTGTAACTCAAAATGTTACAGAACAAGTAGTTGAAACTACAGCTCCTGTTGAACAAACTCCTATTAATACTATTGATATAACTAATTTGCCTATAGCAAGTCAACCAATAGTATTACCTAAAGAAGAGTTAAATGAAGAATCAATAGAACCTTCAACACCAGCTCTTCCTGTAGATGAAATGGAACCAGTTCAACCTGCTCCAGTTAGTTCTATTACACAAGATTTCGTTGTTCAACAACCAACACAACCTGTCGTTGTACCAACAGAAGCACGACCAGTAGTTGTGGCTGAACCAACAATTCCTGTTTCACAACCAACTCAAGTTGTGCAACCAGTTGTTCAAGAAACAACTATAGTTCAAGAACCAACTGTTCCAGTTCAACAAGTAGTAAATGAACCTGAAATGGTAAATACTACATTAGTAACAACTACAGCAACTCAACCTATTAATCTAACGGCTTCTCAATTAACACAAGAAGCTCAAAACAGCAATGTTGAGTTTAATATACCAGAAGAAGTAGAGGCACCAGTTAAAGCAGTTCCTCAAGAAAAAATACCTGTAGTACAAAGCGAAGTTGTTCCTACAACTCCGGTTGAAACTGCACCAGTTGTTGCTCAACCAGTAGAAGCACAACCAGTTAATCCAACTGTACCTACTATAATTCCTGTTACTGAGGCTGATATTCAACCTCAGTCTCCCACGCAACAAGTAGTTCAAGATAATCAATCAACTAATATAGAAAATGATAAATCATTTCTTGATGCTGCTGGGCCAGTAGTTATGCCAATTGGACAAGAGGGTGTAACTTCTTCAGGATCTCCTGGAGATTCAGGACAAATGTAAAATAAAAAATACTTTCGATTGAAAGTATTTTTTTTATATATCAATATTCAAAACACCTTTGCATTCAGGTATTTCTTCTTTAATAGCTTCATATACATTATCTTCTAATGTATAATCTATGAATTCGCATCCAGCACATGCACCAGATAGTTTTATATATACATAATCATCTTCGTATTTAACAAATTCAATATCTCCACCATCAGCTTGTATAAATGGTTTTAATGAATCTAATACTTCTTTGATTTTTTCTATTTTTTGTTCCATACTTGTCACCACAAATAGATTATAATTAAAAATATATACAAAGTAAAGTTTATTTGCTATAATACTTTCGAGGTGCAATTATGGAAGACATGTCTGTCGGAAGTGTTGTCAATGGTGTAGTAACTGGTATTCAAAGTTACGGTATTTTTGTAAAACTTGAAAATGGATATACTGGATTAATCCATATATCTGAAATAACTGATAAATTTGTTAGTGATGTTAATAAATTTGCTAACATAGATGAAAAAATCTATGCTGAAATAAAATCAATTGATGATAAGAGCAAAAAATGCATATTAACTGTTAAGGGTTTAAATTATCGTAAGGAATTACCACGCAAGATCAATGAAACTGTGCGTGGTTTTACTCCGCTAAAGGAACACTTACCTATATGGATAGAACAAAAACTATTAGAAATTAATAAAAACGAGCAATAAACTCGTTTTTATTTTGAATATTTTAGTTGACTTATTTAAAAAGACTATGTTATAATCTACTTGTTCGTTGGAACACTGTGTGCAGAAATACCCAAGTCCGGTTGAAGGGACTGGTCTTGAAAACCAGGAGGCGGGGTAACTCGCGCGGGGGTTCGAATCCCTCTTTCTGCGCCACTTATTTTTGTTAGTTATCGCGGGATAGAGCAGTCTGGTAGCTCGCCGGGCTCATAACCCGGAGGTCGTCGGTTCAAATCCTTCTCCCGCAACCATTTTTGGTCCGTTAGTCTAGAGGCCTATGACGTCTGCCTGTCACGCAGAAGATCACGAGTTCGAATCTCGTACGGACCGCCATTTTTTTTTATTTGGCTCCATAGCTCAGCTGGTAGAGCAGAGGACTGAAAATCCTTGTGTCGCTGGTTCAACTCCCGCTGGAGCCACCATTTGAAAATAAATTACTAGGAAAAACCTAGTTTTTTTTATTGTTTTTTTTAGAAATCTATATATAATAATTTTTTAATGAGAGGTGAATAAAATAAGAATAAAAAGGGGTTTTTGTGTGCAATAATTTATTTATTGCCAATTTTTGAGTTAATTCTAGTAAAATGTGCTATTTTATGCGTAAAAAGGTGTAAATAGATTAGAAAACAATCTTTTTAAAATTTCTAAAACAATATATAATTATGATAATTAGGAGGATAGGGAAATATTATGGAGGAGATTTTAACGAAAATAGACCAAGGCATGGCTTTTTTGGTACAACAAATAGCTGCACAAGAAAACAATGTTTTAGGTTCTGATTTAGAAGCAATAGAAAAATATAAAACAAATTTGGATCAATTAGAGAAATATAAGGCTCTAGTTATTTTTAGTGACAAATTAAATAAATTATATGATTCTAGATTAAATGCAAAAACAAATGAAGAAAAGGATGCTGCTGATAAAGCTATAGAAGAATTTAAGAAAGATTCAAGCAATCAACAATTCTTCTTAAATAGTTATATTATTGATTTAAGAATACAAGATCCTAAGTTCTTCAATGATATTATAAAAAATTTAGGTGAAGTAACAATTAAAGCACCTGATAAATTTATGGAAGAAGTGAAGGCTGCAGAATATGAACAAGCTAAGACTGAAAAACTAAATAGTTATAGTCCTGAACAAGTTGATCAAATAGTAAATAACTATACATCTTTAGCTGATGATGATATAGCTATGACAGTTCAAAATTTAGATATGACTAAAGGTGAATTTGTTGCTAGACAAAAAGAACAAAAAGAACAACAAATCAATGAATTATATGAAAAAATATATGAGTTACAAGATAAGCATGATCAATTATATAATGAATATACTGATTTAGGACAAACTAAACCAGGTAACGAACCACAAGAAATGTACGATGCTAAGAAGGCAGAAATGGATGCTGTTCAAGCACAAATTGATGATTTATATAGTCAAATAGGTGATTTAACAGATATAGTTTATCCATCTGAAACACAAGAAGAAATTTCAGAAGAAGTTAAACCTGAAGAAGAAAAAGAAGAAGAACAAGCTTCAGAAGAAGTTAAGCCTGAAGAAGAAAAAGAAGAAGAACAAGTTTCAGAAGAAGTTAAGCCTGAAGAAGAAAAAGAAGAAGAACAAGTTTCAGAAAATATTAAACCTCAAGAAGACAATAAATTTACTGAATTATTCAGTGGAGATATTGGAGAAGGAATGCCTTCAATTGCTGAACAATTTGAATCAGCTACTGGAATCAAATTTGATCCAGATAAGCATGAAGTTGTTTATGATGGTGTTATGGATGATGGCTATGATAATCCATTCACACCATTTGCTATTGTTGAAAAACCAGCAAAAGAAGAAAAAAAAGAAGATATTAAACCAGAAACTCAATATGAAGAAGTTGAAATATTCAGTGGAGATATCGGAGAAGGAATGCCTTCAGTAGAAGATCAAATAAGAGCTGCAGGAATTGAATATAATCCTGAAACTCAAACTATAGTTTATGATGGTGCTATGGATGATGGATACGATAACCCATTCACGCCATTTAGATTAGTTGAAAGAAGACCAATAACAATTGGAGCGGAAGATGTTAAACCAATAGAAGAAACTCCAGTTGAGGAAAAACAAGAAGAAGTAGCTGAAGAAATTGCTCAAGATGAAACAGTTCAAGTTGCTGATAGTGTAGTTAAAGAATTAGAAGATCAATTACAAGATTTAACAGCTTCTTATTACGGTAATGAAATAAGTAGTGAAGAATTCACTGCAAGAAAAGATGAATTAGAAGCACAAATAGCACAAGCTAGCATGGCTAACGAAGATGTTAAACCACAAGAAGAAGTAGTTGAAGAAGAAACAGTTCAAACTGTAAGTAATGAAGTTAAAGAATTAGAAGACCAATTACAAGATTTAACAGCTTCTTACTATGGAAATGAAATGAGTAGTGAAGAATTCACTGCAAGAAAAGATGAATTAGAAGCACAAATAGCACAAGATAGTATTGCTAATGAAGAAGTTAAAGAAAATGAAGAACAAGGTTTAGATGATGTTAAACCGGTTGAAGAACAAGCTTCTAAAGAAGTTAAAGAAGCTGAAGAAACAGTTCAAACTCAAGAGAATTCTTCTGAAAGTACTGGAACTCCATCTGGTGACGATTCAAATCCAGCAGGAGATTCAACTCAAGGAAATGAAGAACAAACTCAAGAAAATGAACAAGTAGTAGGTAATAATAATACAGTTGATGAACAAGAAGAAGGGGAAGTAAAAGAAGAAGAAAAACCTTCTGAAGAAATTAATCCATTAGCTGAATTATCTGATAACGATATTAAGAGAGAAATAGATGAAATTTGGAGAACAGTAGTATCATCTGGAGATGAGGCAACTGAAGAAGAATCAAGAAGAATGGATGAACTTGTAGCTGAACAAGCTAGAAGAAGAGATGCTTTAACTCAAACTAAAGAAGAAACTCAAGCAGCTATTGAAACTCCAAAACCAAAACAACCATCATTAGAAGATTTAAGTGATGCAGAAATTCAAAGAGAAATCGATGAATTATGGAGAACAGTAGTTAGTGCTGGTGATGGAGCATCTGAAGAAGAATCAAGAAGAATGGATGAATTATTAGCTGAACAAACTAGAAGACATGACGCTATAGTTCAAACTCAAACTGCTCAAGACTCTTTAAGTAACATGACAGATGCAGAAATTCAAAGAGAAATTGATGAAATCTGGAGAACTGTAGTATCATCTGGTGATGAAGCAACTGAAGAGGAATCAAGAAGAATGGATGAGTTAGCTTCTGAACAAGCTAGAAGAAGAGAAGCAGCAAGAACTCAAAATACTCCAGCTCAAACTGAAGATATTAAGCCAGTTGAAAATGCTGAACAAACAGTAGGTACTCAAGAAGAAGAACCTGAAATAATATTCGAAGGTTATATTGGAGAAGGAATGCCTACAATTGCTGCTCAATTTGAAGCTGCTACTGGAGAAAAATTTGATCCAGAAAAGCACGAAGTTGTTTATGATGGAGCTCATGATGAATTAGAAGATGAACCATATACTCCATTCCAAGTAGTTGTTAAGAGACCAAAGAAAAAAGATGAAAATCCTATAAAACCATCTGAAGATGATGACAAGAAAGAAAAGAAACCATCTGAAGATGACGAACAAAAGGAAAAGAAGCCATCTGAAGATGATGAACAAAAAGAAAAGAAACCATCTGAAGATGATGATGAGAAAGAGAAGAAACCATCTGAAGATGATGATGAGAAAGAAAAGAAACCATCTGAAGATGATGACGAGAAAGAAAAGAAACCATCTGAAGATGATGATAAGAAAGAAATAACACGTATTGATCCAGTTACACCAAGACCAATTCCACCTATAGATGTTCCAGTTAATACACCTAAAAAGAGAAGTTGGGATACAATTGTATCAGAAATACAATCTTATGAAAATGAAAATGGTGAAAGAGAAGGAATTGCATTCACAGTAGGTAATAGAAAAGGTATTTCTAAATCATGTATTAAAGTTACACAAGCAATGAAGAGTAGAGTTACTCAAGGTAGAGGAAATTATATTTATGCTATTGCTGGTTCAATAGGTATTCCTTTAACTGCATTTGTAACCGGTATTCAAAAAATAACTGGAAAGATTTATACATTATTTAATAGAAAAGCAGTTGATGCTGCAAATCAAATTAAAGAAAACTTATCACAATTAAGTGAAGAAGATATGGAAACTCTAATTAGAGACTTTAATCCTGCTAAGGTATCACGTAATAGATTCCTAGCATCTATATCTCCACTTATTTCTGATAGAATTAATGAATATATTGAAACTAAATATTGCAAACCATTAAGAGAAAGAATTGTTAAGAATAGTGAAGAAATATCAGATAGATACGTTAAACTTAACGAATTAGAAGCAGCATTAAGAGATGCAAAACCAGATGAAATAGCAAATATTCAAAAACAAATTATTGAGATAACTGCTGGTTCTGCTGCATTAATTAAGCAATTACAAGCTGATAAGCATGACTTAGCTGAACATCTACATGGCGGACCTGGTAAACATGCTGCAGAAGAAACTGTTAAGACTTCTATAAATCATTCAGTTGATCGTGCTGGTGTATTTGCTAAGAGTATCAATAATGCAGATGGATTTGAATTTTTGAGTCCAATCGGAAAGAAAGAGGATGCAATATTAGAAGCTATTGATATAGCAGAAACAAAACCTGCGTTAGCTGCATTTGATCCATTATCAGATAGTGATTTAGGAGCTATGTATATTGAATATCTTTCAAATTTACAATCAGCAGTTGCAGGTAGTCCAGAAGCTACTGAATTAAAAGAAAAGGTAGATATTTTAGCAAGAGAAATAGGTAGAAGACAAACCGTAGTTAAAGCAGATAGAGATGCTTTAAGAAACTATGGTGAAATTGAAGAAGAAAAGATTAAGGAAACTCAACATAAAGCATCTATATTTGGAACTAGATCAGTTGGACGTTATGAATGGGAATTAATGCCAACACCTGCAAATTATAATGATGATCCATTACTTGCATATACATTAACTGCAATTGGAACAATATCATTAGTTAAGGGTGTTCTTGATACTATTCATAATGTGAATGTTCAACAACAAATTAGAGATGTAAATGCTCAAAATGCTCAAACTAATGCTCAAATAGGTCAATCTAACCAAGCTAACATCGCTGCTAACCAAGCTAATGAACAAACAATGCAAGGTGTTAGACAAGCTGGTGCTGATCTAGAAGGTCATGGAGATTCATTTGTTCAAGGTACACAACAAATGATGGAAAAAGAAACTATATTACATAGATCTACAAGTGAATATTCAGACATGCATAGATATCACTTCAAAACAAGTGATCCTGGATATGTTGCTGATGATGCAGCAAGTCACTTACAATCACATCAAGACTTTGATTTAGTAAATGCTACTAAGGCTGCTCAACAATCATTAAATCCATATGATGCATTAGCAGCATCTAGACTAACATTATCTCAATTAGGTGCTACTAGAGATTCAATGATGCAACAATTTATTACTCAAATTCAAAATAGAACAACAACTTATGACTATCAACCATTACTTGAATCAATGCAAAGTGTTGTTAACGGTCAAGGTATAACTGAAAACATGATTGATGGAATGATGGCTACAATTAAAACTGGACAAGACTTACAAACAGTTGTTAATGCAGCATATCAACCAATCATTGCACAATTTGCCACAGCTCCTGATAATATTAAGATGTTAGTTGAAGAATTATGTGCTTTAGGTGCTTTAACAGCATTCGCAAGTAGAGCCAAAGATACGCTTGAAAAACAAATAGCATATAAAGAAAAAACTGATGAAATCAGGGATAAATATATAAAAGTAACTATGGCTAAAGAAGCTAAGAGACAAGAAGATCAAGAAACAATGGATGAAGAACAAGAAGATATGTCTCAAGGTATGTCACGTTAGGAGAGTATTATGGAAAATAGAGAATATGAATTAATAAACGACGAAAAAGTAATTGTATTAATCAATGGTAAAAAAATCGAATGTGATGTACTATTTACTTATGATGAAGAAGACTTAGGATATACATATATGGGATATACAGATAATAGTAAAAAACCAGATGGTAGTGAAAACGTTTATTTCGCTAAATGTGGAGCATTTACTAATATGAAATTCGTTGATGTAACTGATCCTGAAGAAATAAGCATGCTTAGCGAAGTTTATAAAGAAATTATAAACGACGTTGATAAATACTAAAAAATAGAAAAAGATATATGAAAATATATCTTTTTTTTATTCAAAAATTAAAAAAATACTCAAAAAAGGTCAAAATTAGTTGATTTTTTTAAAATTATAGAGTATATTTAAATAGTCTTAATTAATTTATTAATTAATTTTGACATGCCCGAGTGGCGGAATTGGTAGACGCACAGGACTTAAAATCCTGCGAGATTCAACCCTCGTGCCGGTTCAAGTCCGGCCTCGGGCACCATCTAATTTTTTTATTAGATGGGCGATTAGCTCAGTTGGTTAGAGCACCTGCCTTACAAGCAGGGGGTCACAGGTTCGAGTCCTGTATCGCCCACCATGCCGACATGGCTCAATTGGTAGAGCAACTGACTTGTAATCAGTAGGTTCCGGGTTCAATTCCTGGTGTCGGCACCATTTTTTTATGGAGGGTTAGCGAAGTGGTCAAACGCGGCAGACTGTAAATCTGTTCCTTCGGGTTCCATGGTCCGAATCCATGACCCTCCACCACTTATATTGACCCGTAGCCAAGTGGTAAGGCATCAGACTTTGACTCTGACATTCCGATGGTTCGAATCCATCCGGGTCAACCATCTAATTTATTATATGTTCCGGTAGCTCAGCTGGTAGAGCAACTGACTTTTAATCAGTGGGTCGAGGATTCGAATTCCTCCCGGGGCACCATTTTTGATTATGAAGTACATCTTATTGATGTACTTTTTAATTTTTATAAATAAAAAAACGAATATAATTATTCGTCTTCATTATCAAATTCAATATTATAATTAGGTTGTATTGTTATTTTCTTAAATTTACCTAATATATTAGTTGGAAATTTTTTTAATAGTTTTACTATCTCTTTATTATTTGAATTATAGAATGTTTTAGCTGCTTTTAAAATGGTATTCGAATCATTTAATTTTACTATGGTTTCTTTAAATTCTTTTTTCTTACTAATTTTAGGATAATCTGTTTCTATTAAATATATCA
>JAIKYM010000074.1 GCA_024683115.1 Bacilli bacterium | reverse complement strand
ACTTTATATTGAGTTCCGTTTTTATATATGAATTGATTGTTAAATCTAGTCTTATCAAAATCAGTTTGAGATTTAGTAGCTGTTTTAAAAATAATACAACCAATTACTATCACAAATATAAATACCATAACAAAAGGAATAATCATATATTTAGACATACCTTTGAAACTCTTAGCTACAGAATCATCAATTTTTATATTAATAGTTTTATCCTCATTTAATTTATATCTAGTATCACAGTATGCGCATTTAGCGTATTCATTATTATCTTCTACTTCAAGATTTCCACCACATGATGTACATTTTAATTTTTTCATCATAATCACTTCCAACTATATTTTATCAATTTTTTTGATTTAAATAAATAAAAAAAGAGTATTACTACTCTTCTTTTCCATACATTTTTCCATTTGAGTCTTTTTGGATTTTAGTTCCATATTCAAATATATAAGACATTGCAAATAAGAATATTATTTCTACAACATTGAATAGATTAAACTCAATTATAGCTTCTGATGAGAATGCGATATTAATGATAGTACTACCAATAGCAGATATAATAATTGAAGCTATTAAATATATAGCCATCTTCTTGATGTGATCAACATTATCTAATGTAAATGGAGTATCACCTTCATTGATATTTATAAATAATTTTTCTAGTCTTGTTAATGCTAATGAAAGAATTACCATGAAAGCTATTAAGAATGCAAATCCTGCTTCCATTAATCCAATCATTCCCCATTTACCAAATTTATTATATCCATTCATAACACCTTCAACATCTCTAGTATTAAAATCTGATATAACAATATGTTCATTTTGAGCAGATGATATTCTTATTCCATCATCTAATTTATCAACTTTAATAACATTACCTGATACTTCAATTTGATTATCTTTAAAATCTATATGAGATAAACCTATTGGTATAAATATCATAGCAATTGCTAAGAAACCAATTCCTACTCTTACTACTATTGCACTTATCTTTCCTATTAAAGATAATATCTTACTTAATGTCTTAACATTTTTTTGTTCTTTTTCATTTAATTTAACTACACTCATTTTAATTTCTTCATCCATGAAATCTAGATCATCAAAATCTTCATGTACTAAATCATTAATTTTACAATGGAATATATCACATAAACATACAATATTTTGCATAGATGGATAATTCTCACCTGTTTCCCATTTAGATACTGATTGTCTAGACACACCTAACTTATCAGCTAAATCTTCTTGAGATACTTTCTTTGACTTTCTAATTGATTTTAAATTATCTCCAAATTTCATTGGACTTCTCTCCTTTCATGAGTCTAATTATAGATTATTAAATATAAATATTTTACCAACTTTTAAGTGCATTTCTATTATGCACTTATAACCTTACATTTTACTAACATACTTTTTATAAGTATTAATTAAGTCTGCATCCATTAGATTATCTGGTACTTCTTCTGTATTAAAGAATTGTAATCTCTTTGTTTCTGAATCACCTTTTAAATTTGATGCATCTTCTATAGAAACATCTCCTAAGTATAAAGAAGTATTATTATAAACAATATCTCCATTTGGATAACTATTTTTTCTTGATTCACCTGATAAAGTATCTATTAGTATTATCTCATTAGGATCAAGTTTAATACCTGTTTCTTCATAAGCTTCTCTAACTGCTGTATCTCTAAGTGATTCACCTAGGTCTTGGCATCCACCAGGTAATCCCCATTTATTTCTATCTGTTCTTTCTTGTAATAATATTTGACCTTGAGGATTTCTTATAATTATTGCAGCTCCTGTTTGTATAAATGGAATATGACAAATTCTTTCATCTAAAGCCATCCTAAATAAGACAGGATATCCTCCAAAGTTAGAACTCAAATATAATAATTCTTCTTCACTTAAACTTTTTACTAATTCTACAAACTCTTCGTGAGAATAATCTCTCATCTTTTTGTATTCCATTTCAACCACCTAAGTATATTTTATCATATATATTATTTCTTCTAAATAAAAAAAGAGGATTAATCCCCTTCTGGATATTGGCAAGATGAACAATGTAATCCATCTTTACCTTCAACTATCATACTTCCACATACAGGACATTTATTACCTGTTGGTTTATCCCAGTACGCTTCCTTACATTTAGGATAGTTAGAACATCCATAGAAGACTTTACCTCTTTTTGTTTTTCTTTCAACAATTGGTTTACCACATTTTATACATGTACATACTTCAACTGTTTCTTTTTCTTCTTTTTTAATATGCTTACATTCTGGATAATTTGAACAAGCTTCAAACTTACCGAATCTACCATGTCTTATAACCATTGGTGCTCCACATTCAGGACAAGTCTCACCTGTTTCTTCAGGTGCATCCTTTTCAATTTCTTTGAATGCTTTTTCAACAAGTGGTTCAAATGTATTATAGAAATCTCTTAATACTTTAATATTATCCATTTCATTGTCAGCGATTTTATCTAAATCATCTTCCATCTCTTTAGTATAATCAACATTAATAATATCTGAGAAACCTAATTGTAATTTATCAGTTATATTAATACCAATTTCAGTAGGATGGAATTTCTTTTCTATTACTCTTACATAACCTCTAGTTTTAAGTAATTGCATAGTTGTTGCATATGTAGAAGGTCTACCAATACCTAGTTCTTCCATTTCTTGTATTAATGTAGCTTCAGTATATCTAGGTTTTGGTTTTGTAAATTTTTGTTCAGATTCAACTTTATCAGTTGTAAGAATATCTCCTTCTTTAATTTCAGGTAATTCTTCATCTGTTGTTGAAAAATAAGGTCTATAAACTTTTAAGAAACCATCGAAAGTTTCAATTGTACCAGTTGCCTTAAACTCATAATCATTGTTATCTAATAAAACAGTTGTTGATAAAATCTTACCATCTGCCATTAGACAAGCAAGCGATCTAGCATATATTATTGAATATACTTTATATTCATCATCTGATAAATATTTCTTAATACTTTCTGGTGTACGAGTAACTGATGTACATCTTATGGCTTCATGCGCATCTTGTACATTTTCAGTTTTCTTACCTTTTTTAACAACACCTAAGTATTCTTTACCAAATTCTTTTTCAATATATTTAAATGCGTCATTTGTAAATACTGGTGATAATCTTGTTGAGTCAGTTCTCATGTAAGTTATTAAACCTACTGTTTCAGATCCAATATCAACACCTTCATATAACTTTTGAGCTATTTGCATAGTCTTAGTTGACGAATATGAATATTTATTAATAAGTGCTTGTTGTAATGTTGATGTAGTAAATGGCATAACACCTTTACGAGCTTTTTCTTTCTTTTCAACAAGTGATACTTTATATTCTTTACCTAATGAAGATAATACTTTATTAACTTCTTCTTCATTATGTAATTCTAACTTTTCATTTTTATATTTTTCTAAAGATGCTTTAAATGAATCAAAGTCAGCTGTTATTTCCCAATACTCTTTAGGAATAAATGCTTCAATTTCTCTTTCTCTATCAACTACAAGTTTTAGAGCTACAGATTGAACACGTCCAGCTGATTTACCTTCAGTCTTAGACTGCATTAACTTAGATAATCTAAAACCAATTATTCTATCTAGCATTCTTCTAGTTTCTTGTGATTTAACTAAATCATAGTCAATCTTACGAGGATGTTCAAAAGCCTCTAATACAGCATTCTTAGTTATTTCGTTAAATACAACTCTATCATATTTCTTATCATCTAATCCTAGTGTTTCATATAGATGATAACTAATAGCTTCTCCTTCGCGGTCTGGGTCAGTTGCAAGATATACAAAATCTGCTTCTTTAGCATCTTTCTTTAATGTTGAAACATCTTTATTTCTTCCAGATTTAATTATATAAGATGGTTTAAAATCATTTTCAACATCTATACCTAAACCAAATTTACCAGATGTAGCTAAATCTCTTATATGACCTTTTGAAGAGACTACTTTGTAGTCTCCTCCAAGGTAAGCTCCTATAGAATGAGTTTTTGCTGGTGATTCAACTATAACTAACTTCATGTTTTATCATTCCTCTTCTGTTTGTGCGGGCGTAGGTTCTACAGTAGTTGGTTTAACCTTATACTTCTCTAATCCTTCTCCTAAATATTTAAAGTAATTTGATCTAATAGCACTAGCAGACATAGATTGCCTTGTGTTTATTTCTTGATTAATACTCTTTAACATATTTGTAGAATACTGTTCTTTTCCTTCAAAGTAAGTTAATTTTGAAGACGGTGCATAGTAAGATGCATTTTCATCTTGCCAAGATCCATCGACGAAGTATGCTCTAGATACATGTGACTTACTGAATACATCAGTTCCCATGTATAATCTAGGATCATAATTAACATTAAACATATTTAAAAGTGTTGGAAGTAAATCAATAATTGTTGTGTAATCTTCAACTACTATACCTTCCTTAAGTCCTGAATTATATATTAACATTGGTGTTCTGTCAACATCATGATTTGTTGTTGAATTATGGTTAACAGTATATTTAGCTCCATTAGCTTTTAAGTAAGTATTAATATTAGAATCACTTAATCCATATGGATAATGATCTCCAAATAAAGCTATAACTGTATCCTCTAAAATACCTTCTTCTTCTAACTCTTTTAATAATTCTTCAAGAGCTAAATCAACTTCTTTCATCTTAGATAAATATCTCTTTAAGTTAGTTGGATAATCTGTATCCTTCCATAAGTAAGTATATTTATCACCAAATTCAGATGGTTCATAATAAGTTTGATGTGTAGTGACACCTGCAAAATAAACTGCAAATGGTGTATTAGTCATATACTTTTCTTTAGCTTGTTGGAACATTGTTTTATCAGATGGCCATTCAGCATAAACTTCATTATATGACATTCCTAAATCAGTAACACCATAGTACTTTTGAGCTCCCATATGTGGTAAATAAGTAGCTCTATAATAATAGTGTTGTGTGTAATCATGATAAGCTGATGTAGAATATCCAATTTCTTTAAACATAGACATATATGCTTCTGGATAAATATTCTTAGTATAACTATTAGCTGTACATGTATTATTAATAGTAAATAAAGATGTCATAACTGTCATTTCATTATTACCTGTTGAACAGTTATTTCTTGGACTAAAGTTATTAGTAAAACTTATACCTTCATGATACATTTTATATAAAGTTGGGAAATCCTTTTCATTAAGAATTGCTATTTCATTAACCGATTCAAGTAACATAATAATAACATTCTTACCTTCAAATATTCCTGTCATCTCATTCTTTTGAGATATATTTCTATTCATGAAATAATTATTTAATTTCTTAAGTGTTGCATCAGATGTATTTTCATCTAAAGTTTTCCATGCTGTATCATCAATTTCTCTTTTATAATCTGGTTCAACTACTTCCTCTTCAGGAACTAATTGAATTTCTTCAAAAGTATATAAGTATGCTACATCTTCTTCAGTAACATTCTTCATGATACTTACAGTATCAGAATATAAATACATAATAACACCAAAGTTGTTAACTGACATGTTAGAATTCTTTGGATATAACCATACGGCATAGTTTGGATCTAATTGTAAAGGATCTTGTAACTTTTCAGATCTAACAGTTGCATAATGAACTCCAAATAATCCAGCAACCACAAACAATGGAAGTATTTTAACTAATACCTTCACTGCTTTATTATTAAATTTGAAATACTTTCTTCTTTTCATTATTAAACGTTCAATAAATATAAAATATATTAAACCAAATGCTAAGAAAGCAAATAACCAGTAGTAATTACCAGGTACTGAATGTAAAACATCATTAATATAAGATGTAACTTTAGTTCCTTGAGATGCATTACCTAATCCCATAAAGAAACCTATAAATGAATATAAACACATTTCAGTGAATAACCCTATAGTGACAACTAACACATATATAATATTAAAGAATCTTTGAATACCTATTTTAAAGAAATGAAATATATAAGACCAAAGTAATGCTATAGCTAAAGATGATATAGCTATTCTTACAGTTGCAAAGCTTTTAATAGGACTTTCAACTAATACTCTTATATATAATTCACACCCAAAAGTTATTATAAATAGTACTAAAGTACTTAATAAAAGTCTGTTCGTAAATATTTTGCGCATAATATTTACCCCTCCTTATTGTCTTCTTTAATTAAATCACTTATTGGTGAAAAAGTAAATCTATAAAAAGGTAATACTCCATATTTCTTAACAGCTTCAATATGATCTTTAGTTGGATAACCTTTATGTTTACCAAATCCATATTCAGGATAGTCTTTATCTAGTTCTACCATCATATTATCTCTTGTAACTTTAGCTATAACTGATGCTGCAGCAATAGATAACGATAAAGCATCTCCATGTATAATAGCTGTTTGAGGGATATCAATATCTAAGTTCATAGCATCAATAAGAACATGTTCAGGTGTAATATCTAATTTATTAATAGCTTGTATCATAGCTTCTTTAGATGCTTCTCTAATATTTATTTCATCTATTTTTCTTTCATCTACTATACCAACTGCATAATGAACATTTGGATCATTAATTAATATATCATATAACTTCTCTCTTTTTTTCTCTGTTAATCTTTTAGAATCAGTTAAACCTTCTACATAATAATTAACTGGAAGAATACATGCAGCAGCCACAACTGGTCCACACAAAGGTCCACGTCCTACTTCATCTGTTCCACATATTAAAGTTATACCTTTTTTATATAAGTCTTTTTCATAAGATAATAAATCTATGTTATCTACTTTAAACATAATATCATCCTCACAAAGAACATTATAACAATTTATAAATAAAAAAACTACTGATAATCAGTAGTTATTCAAATTCACCATATTCGATAGAATCTGCATCAATTGGTTCATAAACTGTACCCATGAACCAAATTTCACCAGAATCTTTATCTCTTACCATGAACATATAAGGTTTATTAAAAGTAAGATCTATAGTTTCAACTGGTACATCAAAGAAATATTCGAATCCACAACTATCTCCGCCTTTACCACCCATCGATGTAGCAGCAGCAGCTTTAATTCCATCATTAGAAAATTCAATATTAGCTTTATGTACTGCATCATCAATATAAGCCTTACTACTAGTTAAATTAGATAGATCAGCTTTGTTTTGATCAAATGCATCACTAATACCTAGTTTCTTTAAATCATTTAATAATTGTAATTCATATTCAAATTTAAATACTGGTACTGAACCTTTAATATTAGTAATAACGCCTTCTTTAAATGTATCATATTTAGTTTCTTTTAAATTTGTTATTATCTTATTTAAATCCTCAGCCTTAGTATCTTTGATAAATTCATCTAATTCTTTTGTTTCAGGCATGATACCTACATATTGTAAAGTTACTCCATCATAAGTTTTTAAATCCTTGGCAAATACTTTAACATCATCATCAACATAGAATTCAAAATTTGTTGATTTATCAAATGATTTATAATTTGTTTTTAATTCTTTAACAAATCTATTTACTACTTGTTCAGTAGTTCCTTCATCACCGCATAAACCACTATCAGGATCTGCTTTTGCTTCTTCATAAGCTTTTGCTATAGTTTTCTTAATATTATCTTCACCAAGCACTTTAATAATATCATACTTATTAACAGATAAATCAAAATCTAAAGCAGCAACTTGTTTATCCATACCTTTAAAATCAAATTGATCATATCCATTGTATTTAAGATTTTGTACATATGCAAAGTAACTTTCATGTGGATATTCTACTTCATAATCATCTTCTTCAGGTTTAATCTTGTTAACCCATTCCATATCAATAGCTAATGCATTAATTAAAACAAAATCATTAGATGATACATCATCAAGTAGATTATCAATTAAATCAAATGTATTCTTTTTTACAAATGAATTGATTTGTTCTGGTGTCTTAAATGAATCATAGAAAACACTAGCATTAAACTTTTGTTTTAAGTTTTTAATATAATCTTCTTTAACTGAATCTTTATAAGAATCTTTTATAAAGATTGCATTTGCAAATGACATATTCTTATTATTAGGATACGCTTTAGCACTATAAGAACCTAATAATTCAGCTAATTGTGTTTTAGTTTCACCATTAGTTCCTTCAGCTAACATTTCAAGTGCATATTTAATTGAAAGTGGACTATATAATTTATTAATCTTTTCATTTTCTAATTGTAAGAAATATAAGTCAAAATCCTCTAATGAATTACCTTTCATCTTATAAGATAAATATTTCTTATTATCACTTGTATTTGTCTTAGTGTCAGCTTTCTTTCCAACCATTGTTACATATAATATGCCTGCACAAGTAAGCATAACTACAGCAGTAATAATTAAAAAGAAACCAACTTTTTTTCTTTGTGTTTTTTCCATATATAACTCTCCTCTATTCAATTATAAGATTAACAGAATAATAAATCATAAAAAAAGAGTAATTATTTTACTCTTTACTGTCAAAAGTTATATTCTTAATAGCTTCATTTCTTACATCATTAATTATTTGATTAGATACTCTAGTATAATCTATTTCTCCACCCTTAATCAAACAACCATATTTCTTACCTATTATTTCATATGAATCTTCAATTGTATCATTTGAGAAACTATCTAAATTATATCTTTCTTTTAATATATTTGGATATTTCTTACTTAACTTACTTAATATATGACATGCTACTTCATGTTTATCTAATACTTCGATATTAATAGCTGAACACGAAGCTAAGTTTAATGCTAAGTCTTTAGAGTCAAACTTAGGCCAAAGAATACCAGGAGTATCTAAAAGAACAATATTATAGTTAGTCTTTAACCATACAAGATTCTTAGTTACACCAGGCATATTACCTACTTGGGCAACCTTCTTACCTGCCATCTTATTTATAAATGTTGATTTACCTACATTTGGTATACCTACAACTAATGCTCTTATCTCTTTAGGTTTTAAACCTTTGTTAATTCTCTTTTCATTAATCTCATCAGATATTTCTTTTGTAGCAGTAACAATCTTTTTAAAATCATTGTTATCATTAAAGTTAACAAGTACTACTTTATAGCCTTGTTCTTCATAGTGTGATTTCCATTTATTAGTTTCAGTTAAATCACATAAATCAACTTTAGACATGATAAGAATTCTTGGTTTATTCTTAATTAAATTATCTATATCGACTATCTTAGATGATTTAGGTATTCTAGCATCAATAAGTTCATATACTAAATCTATTTGAGGTAATAATTCGCTTACCTCTCTTTTTGTTTTAGCCATATGACCTGGGAACCAGTTTATATTAGTTTTATTTTCATTCATGAGTATTACCTCCTTTATTATTATCTATGTATTGTGATTCTTGGTTCTTCTTCACCATCATCAGTTCTAGAGTTTATTACTATTTGAGGATGTTCTCTTAAGTATTGTTGTTCTCTCATATCTCTTTCTAAATCAGATATTGATGAAGTAATTGTTCTACCATTAAATGAATTTTTTAAGAAAAAATCTTTTTTATCACTTATTTTTCTATTCATAATAGCATAAGCCACATCAATTTGTTTTACTTCATTATCAATTAGAACTACATTCCAAGCATGATCCATTCCTGTATAACCTTTAACTACTCTACATGGAATACTTAACCTATTAGCTAAATCTTCAAATGCAAGTGAATATGTTATACATACACCTGAATTATTCAATATAGCTGGATACTTACTGTCTTGCGCTATAGTTAATTTCTTATAATTTCTAAAACTATATCTTTGTGGAGTAGCACTTCTTGTATCAGTAGGATGTACTGTTAAATCATAACTCATATTTTCAGAAGTTAAATAATCATATAACATCCATAATTTTTCTTTATCTGAATGTGCATTATTATTAATTTCTTTTAATAGTTCATTAACTATAATATTATATTGAGCATCAACATTAATTTGAAATTTTGCTAATTCAGATTCGTATTCTTCCTTTGAAACAATTTCGCCATTATCATTTCTATATACTATACCCATATTATCACCTCAATTTTCTAGGGGGGTTAACTTCTGTAATCACCTTATTAATTCTTCCACCATTTTGTTTAAAAATGGTCATTTTTTACTGATTTTTATCTATTTTAACATATTTTTATATAAAACATGTAGGATGTTATTTTGAGTTTTTCCATATTTTACAATACTTTCTACAGGGGTTTAAATTAATCGTTATCAACCAGTTTATATTAGTTTTATTTTCATTCATTTGGATCAACTACTTTTTAAAATCAATAAAATTATACCATAAAAAAGACGAAATTTAGTATAATTCCGTCAATTTTTAACTTATTTATTATGTTTTACTAATCCAATACCAAGTTAATCATAATAGTTACTTGGTCATATGACAAATCATAATCTCTTAATTTTCTATTTATTTTATATCAAAACTTTCAGTTTTTAAATTAGAGTAGTATCTACCACTTGTAGCAGTAAATTTTAAAACACAATAATCTGGATCAGTTACACCTTTTTTATAAAACATTGTGTCGCCTTTTTTCCAAATCATATTTTTAGTTTCTTGGTCTGTTAATACTTCCATTTTACCTTTTAACATAACACCAACATATTTAATTAATCCTTTGTGATAAAAATAAATGCTAGCATTTGGATTTTTCTCATATTGTTTTACTCTCATTGATGATGTATTAGTAGAAAAATAAAATTCTTTTAAACCATTTCTTTTTCTTGGCTTTAGCATTGCTTTAACATTTGGGCAATTATCATCATCAACTGAACAAATAAAACTTACTTTTTGTTTATCAATAAATTTCTCAATTTTATCTAAATTCATAGTAACACCTTTAAATCTTCTTTCTCATATTTGTTATGACCTTTTATACTCTTTTTATATTTCCAACATTTAATAGCATCTTCAAGTATCTTATCTTTATTATCATTAAAGAAATCTCTAATATATGTATTATATTCAAACTGTTTATCAATAGTAGTTTTATTATTCTTTTTATCTTCTAATATTTTGTAATAAACATCTATTGATTCTTTATAAGTTTTTCCTGCATTACTCTTTAGCCACTTTTGAAATAAAACATTAAATGAAAAACTTTTACCTATTTCTTTTTTATAAAATGCTCTATGTTTTTCAGAGCATACAAAGTTATCTTCTATTATACTATCAAGAGATATTTCATCTATTATTTTTGTTCTCCTGGAATCATAAGTCTTAGATATTATTTCTCCAGTATCAAGATACTTTGATATTCTATCTGTTAATTCTATTTTACTACCAGTAGTTTGTAAGTTATTCTTTCTACAAAAAGCAATTAACTCTTCTTTTAAATAATAATAATCTCTAAATGTTTTACTATCTAACTTTTTATTTAATTCTGGTCTATCCATAATATCAGCCTCTTTTATTAATTGGTTACCCGTCAATATCAAGTATCAAATACTATACTATTTTTGGCCATTTTTTATCTATTTTTAATACTTTTTAATAATTATTTATTAAAAAATGTAATTACTAAATTATCTTTTTTCCTTATTTTATAGGAGTTTCATGAATGGCTAGACTAAATCAATATCAACCAGTTAATATTAGTTTTATTTTCATTCATTTGGATCAACTCCTTTTATTTTAAACTTTTTAATTGTTCTTCCACTTGTTGTGATAACGGAACATCCTCTAAACCCCAATTTTTATATAGTAGTTGAATATCGCCTACTTTAGGTAATGATTCATACTTTTCTAATTCTTTATGATATACAACTACATCATCAAATAGATATACTTTTGAATCTTTTTTACTATACCAAATAAAAGATATTGTCATATTTCCATTTATTCTGTCTACACCTATCAATCCTGCAACATGTTCTAATCCATATTTTTCTAGATAATCGTTCCATCTTAGATTAGTTTTTATATCACCAGTTGAAAAATATCTATATTCTTCTTCATCTCCATTACCAAAGCAAACATTTGATGGATGAGTGTGTATATCTGCAATAATTGTCCCTTTTGATGATGATTTAATTCTAGTCTCTAATTCTTCTGCAAATTTACCATCACCAGGACCTACTGAATAATCATAAGGATTTTTGGAACCCTCACCTCTACTATCATAATCTTCATATTGATTCATTTCATCAAAAAGAATAACATTTGATTCTATTTCTTTTCCATAAAATATGCACATATGCTCGCTAGCAACCCACGCACTTCTCCCCATTAGAAATAAAAGTCTTTGATATAAATCATCAGTAATAATTATTTTTGAATGTGGTAATTTGCTAAAATTATATTGATTTTTATTTGACATGTATCTCACCTCTTTTTCAAAAGTTTAACCAGAAATATCAAGTATCAAATACTATGCTATTTTTGACGATTTTTTATATATTTTTAATGTTTTTTAATAATTTATTATTAAAAAATGTAATTAC
>JAIKYM010000058.1 GCA_024683115.1 Bacilli bacterium | reverse complement strand
CAATTTTATTTTCTGAATATCCAAATTTAAACGAGAAATTAAAATTACCATTTAATAATATTACAAATAATACAATTAATCCTACAGCTAACAAGGATAGAAATACTATCAAAAATATTGTTACTCCCTTATTCATTGATATCACTTCTTTCTACTTCATCTGATTTAGAATTTAAATTCATAATTAACTTAGCTATTTCATCAACTACTCCTACAATTAGGAATATAATCCATGTAATATGCCAAGCACCAGTTAAGAATGATACTAATAAATAAATTGTAACACCTATTATATCTATAATATTGGTTACTTGTTTTTGAATTGTTCTTTCTTTAGTTGTTTTCTTTTCTTCTGATTCTCTAGAATAATATACTCCATTGAATATTAACATACCTGTTCCGACTGCTATAAGAACAAACATAATAGTTAAACCTATAATAGGTTGTTCAAATTGAGCAGCACATAATATAAGCGATGCAATACCAATAATATACATCATTACTGCTATAGCAATATTTCTAGCAAAATTAATCTTAACATTAGTTTGTTTTGCTTCTTTAATATTAACATTACCTGTTAATAATTCATCAGATGTAATTCCAAAGTATTCACATAGTGGAATTATTTTATCAAAATCAGGACTAGATTGATCTGTCTCCCATTTTGATATAGTTTGTCTAGATACATCAAGTTCATTTGCAAGTTCTTCTTGCGATATATTTTTCTCTTTTCTTAGTTTTAACAATCTTTCTCCAATTGTCATACTAATCACCTCTTTCTGACATTAATTCTACTCAAAATGTTGGTTGCGTTCTATATAGTTGCCTTGGAAATTTGTCAACTACGCTTAACATTTTAAGTATATCACATATATTTTATTCATAAAATGTATATTTATATCAGAAAGAATAAAAAAAAGAATTCATATAGAATTCCTTTTTATTAATTACAAGTAAATGTTGCAGTTGTTAAAGTAGATTTAATTTCTTCATATGACTTTCCATCAAGTTCTTCTAATCCAGCTGCTTTATATAATTTCTTAGTTTCATCATCCATTTGTTCAATAGTGAATTGATATGTTATATAAATAGATGCATCTGATTTAGAAACATTACATGTGATACCCTTATGCTTTAATGCAGAAGCACATTCTTTTTCTGCATCAGTAGCAGTCTTTTCATCATATTTACCACCTGTATATTTAATTGTATCGATTACACTAACTTTATCATAAACTGTATCTTTAAAATTAAATACATACTTAATAGTTTCTGTGGATTTCTTTTCAGTTTCCTCCATTGTACAAGTTAACTTTTTAGTAACAGCAGAAGTTGTTGTAGTATTTTCGTTTGATTTATTATCATCTTTCTTACCACATCCAGTTACAGTTACTAAAGCACCAAGAATCATAACACTTAATAAAACTTTCTTTTTCATATTTTAATTGTCCTCCCATCTAACAATATATAGTATAACATCGTTCAAATAATAATAAAAGAAAATAATATATTATTAATATTTTCTTTTAATGTTATATAAATTATTCAGTAAAAGAAATAGAATTTAATAAGTTTTGGAAGTCTTCACTCTTGAATAATTCAGTTACATTAGCTTCCTTATAATCTACATATGACATTGAACCAAATAATACTTTAGAGTTGCCTTCTGCATCTTTTAATAAGATATTGAAGTTAATCATATACTTAGATCCATCGTAAGAATAACCTTGATAATTATTCCATGTGTATTCTTTAAATTCTTTTGTACTCTTTCTATTTTCTTTACCCGCTCTATAACTTTCAATGGCAGTATCAGTATGATATAGTTCTAGATCAAAGTTTTCTTTTTTACTAGTTACTTTAATTGTTTTATACTTTCCACCAGTTTCTTCTTTTACTTCATAATCTTTATCTTTACTATATTTTAAAGTTGTAGTTCCATATCCTTCATCTTTAATAGTTATTTCTTTTCTATCATCTTTTGTTTGGTTTTTACTACCACATGCTGTTAATGTGAATACCATCATTAAAGCAAATAAACATACAAATATTTTCTTTTTCATATTTCTTCTCCTTAAGTCCATGGATTAGCAGATTCTAATCCTTTAATATCTGAAAGTAATCCCATAAAAGAATCACTCCATACATAATAACTACCATCTTTTGCAAGTCTTACTGTAACTGGTCTATCACTATCAGCTCCACCAGACTTAACAAATAATCTTTTAAATCCTTCTTCTTCATCTGTATAAGGATTTGTTTTTACTTCAATTTGAAGTGGTTGATTAGGTGTATAATCATTCGCTGGTGTAGCACCTATAAAATATGATTTACCAATGTAAGGATACTTATTATTTTGAGTCATACGATCCTTAACTTGTTGTTTCATCATATTACTAATAGGTTGCATGTCACCCATTAAAACCTGGAACATATCGAAGAATGGTTCTTCATTAGCAGGATCATAATTACAAAAAGTATTAATTAATGCACCAACTACATTGAAAGGATTTGTTCTATCAATAGTTAAAAGTTTTTCTTTTGAATTAATTAATTCATCATAAGTTATTATCATATTGTTCCTCCTATAGTAATTATAACATAAAAGACCCTAAGTTAAATTAGAGTCTTTATAAATATTATTATATTTTTCTATAAATTCTTTATACAATTTATCACATTCATCTTTATCCATATCTTGTTTATCTTCATATGGATATGGAACGTTCATTGTTATATATTTTTCTCTACCCATTCGATGAAATGGTAAAAAGTCTATTTTTTCTATATTTGATATTTTAAACTTATTTAAATAATTAACTAATGAATCAAGATATTCATGATTATCCATAATCCCTGGAACAACAACTTGTCTTATCCATAGTTTATTATCATGTTTTCTTAAAGCATCAATAAATCTTTCAGCTTTATCTATATCTAATCCAGTTAATTCTTTATAAGCATCTTTATCAGTATGTTTAATATCTAGTATAACTAAATCTATATAAGGTAAAATTTCATCATAATCATCTAATCCTACCCCTGCTGTATCAAGTGCTACATTAATTCCTTCTTCATGTAATCTTTTAGCACATTCAACTATAAACTTGCTATGTAATAAAGGTTCACCACCTGAAAAAGTTACACCACCATTATCACGAAAATAAGGTTTGCACTTTAATGCTCTTTCAACAACTTCATCAACTGATAAATTATCTTCACCTTTTTTCCACATCTCTGGATTATGGCAATACTTACACCTAAGCATACAACCATTTAGGAAAAATACACATCTAATTCCTGGACCATCTACTAGTCCGAAAGTTTCAATCGCTCCTAAACTTGCTTTCATTTAATTTTCTCATGGAAAGTACGAGCAATTACTTCTTCTTGTTGTTTTCTAGTTAATCTATTAAATCTAACTGAGTATCCTGAAACTCTTATAGTTAATAATGGATATTTCTCAGGATTTTCCATAGCATCAATTAATGTTTCACGATTTAATACATTGACATTTAAATGATGTGCTCCTTGTGAGAAATAACCACTCATTAAACTAACTAAATTATTCTTTTGCATTTCTAAATCTGTTCCTAATGCATTTGGTACTATTGAGAATGTATTACTAATACCATCTTTACAACAATCACCATAAGGTAATTTAGCTACAGAGTTAAGTGATGCTATAGCACCAGATGAATCTCTTCCATGCATTGGATTAGCTCCTGGAGCGAATGCAACACCTGCTTTTCTTCCATCTGGAGTAGATCCTGTTTTAGATCCATATACTACATTTGATGTAATAGTTAAAACTGACATAGTTGGTTCAGCATTTCTATATGGTGTATGTTTAGCTAATTCAGAATAGAATTTTCTTAATAGTTCAACAGCTATGCTATCTACTCTATCATCATCATTTCCATATTTAGGGAAATCACCATCTACTTCAAAATCAACTGTAATACCTTGTTCATTTCTAATAGGTTTTACTTTAGCATATTTAATAGCTGATAAAGAATCAACAGCTACTGATAATCCGGCAACACCATATGCCATATATCTATGAACATCAGTATTATGTAATGCCATTTGCATTGATTCATAAGCATATTTATCATGCATGTAATGAATTATATTCATCGCATTAGAATAAATCTTAGCAACTTTTTCTAATACACCAAAGTAAGCATTTTTAACTTTTTCATAATCAAGCACTTCATCATTCATTGGTTCAATACCAGTTAATACTTGATCACCTTTCATTTCATCTTTACCTTCATTTAATGATAACAATAAAGACTTAGCTAAATTACATCTAGCACCAAAGAATTGCATATCAACTCCTTCTCTCATAGCTGATACACAACATGCTATTGCATAGTCATCTCCATATATAGGTCTCATCAAATCATCATTTTCATATTGAACAGCATCAGTATCAATACTCATCTTTGCACAATACTTCTTAAATGTTTCAGGTAATTTTTCGCTCCATAGAACAGTCATGTTTGGTTCTGGTGAAGTATCTAAGTTAGTTAAAGTATGTAATATTCTATAACTTGTTTTAGTAACCATAGAATTACCTTCAGTAGTAATACCACCTAAAGAACATGTTACCCAAGTAGGATCTCCTGAGAATAATTCATCATATTCAGGAGTTCTTAAATGTCTTATTAATCTTAACTTAATAATAAAATTATCAATTAATTCTTGTGCTAATTCTTCAGTAAGTATTCCTTCTTCAATATCTCTTTTAATATAAATATCTAAGAAAGCATCTACTCTACCTAATGATTCAGCAGCTCCATTGTTTTCTTTAACACCTGCTAAATATCCAAAGTAAGTCCATTGAATAGCTTCTTTAGCATTACTTGCTGGTTTAGATAAATCAAATCCATATGATTCCCCCATTTTCTTAAATTCTTCAAGAGCTCTAATTTGCATATTTATTTCTTCTCTTGTACGAATTAAGTCTTCAGTCATAGGTCCATCATATTTATGAAGATCTTTCTTCTTATCTTCAATTAAATAATCTACACCATATAAAGCAACTCTTCTATAGTCTCCTATTATTCTTCCTCTACCATATGCATCTGGAAGTCCTGTTAATAATCCTACATGTCTAGCTACTCTTATATCATCATCATAAGCATCAAATACACCTTGATTATGTGTTTTTCTAAATTTATTAAAATACTTATCAACAGTTGGATCTAATTTGTAACCATATGCATCAAGTTCTTGATAAACCATACGAATACCTCCATATGGATTAACAATTCTTTTTAATGGCGCATCTGTTTGTAAGCCAACAATAACATCATCATCTTCACATATATATCCAGGTTTAAATGCATTAATACCTGACATATTAACTGTATCTATATCTAATACATGTTTCTTTAATTCCTCATTTAATAATTCTTCACATCTACTCCAAATATTTTTAGTCTTTTGAGTAGTTCCGGCTAAGAAAGATTCATCTCCATCATAAGGTACATAGTTATGTTTAATAAAATCACTAACATTTACCTCTTCTTGCCATTTTCCATTTATAAATTTATACCACTCTTTCATCCATCCTACCTCCAAGTATATCTTATCACTAACGCACCAGTATATTAGTTGCAATTGCAACTATTTTACAAATAATAATTTTATCTCCATTTTTACGTGTTAAGTGATATAATTAAATTGACAGATAGGCGGGTATAATATGTGCAACATAGAAATTAACAACATAGATGATTATATGACTTTCCATGTACATACAACCATGGAAGGAATGCCAATTGATGAAAACTTTGTGGATTATATGGTTGAGTTACATAGATTAGCTAATGAAGATTATAAAACTAGTAAACCAGATAATTATTCTTTAAATATACTAAAAGGTAATGCTAAAGAATTCTTTAAATCATTAGGTATTACATTACATGATGTTGGATATTTCCCTGATGATAAGGTTGAAGAATTTTTAAAGGATATGGAAGTAACTAATATTAATGAATTAATAACCTTATATAACAAAGGAGCAAAATTTGTATCCCCTTTTGATATAGCTATTAAACCTACAACTACTCATTGTTTTAATGCATTAACTAAAGAACAATTATTAATATGTGAAAATAGTAAAAATCAAAAGAAATTACTATCTAGTTTAAATGTTTTCTTTGATCATATTGAATTATCTAGTATATTAGGTGATATTACTACAGCTAGTTACATTCATGAAATAACACATACACAACTAGAAGATCAAAAAGGAATTATTCATAATCTCTACAATGCAGAGGTGTTAAGCATATTTAATGAATTACTATATGCATACAGTGTTAATGATAGTTTATTATTAATCATGTTAAGAAATAGAGTTAACGAAGCATTTAATTGTTTCTCTTACATATATCAAAAACAAAAACATTCAAAAATGGATTATGATACTCATATGGATTATAAATATTTAGTATCTACAATTAAAGCTATAGAACTATTTAGTATATATGTAACACAACATGGTAAAACTAGCATGAATATCATTAATGAAATAAATAAAGTATACCAAGGATGTATCTCATTAGAAGAGTTATTAGATAAATTTGAAGTTAACAATAAAGAAGCTATAGATATAGGTTATTCAAGAAAATTGTTTGAACGATTTGACAAAAAATAATAACTTGTGCTAGTATTTATCTCAAGTGAGGAGATATAAGAATAATCGAGCTATCTCGGGTGAAGAGCCTACACAATACTTTATTGGAGTCACGAATTATTTATTCGTGGCTTTTTTTGTATATTTTTATAACGAATAAGTAGATAGAAAGGAAGGTGAAATATATGCAATCAATAAATCAAAGAATCTATTTTTTATATGGATATCGTGTCGAATATGTCCATAAACATAAAAGATTAGCAAATGAAAAAGGATTAGATATTTATCAAAGTGCTTTAGAGCGTTTGTATGATGATGGTTTTAAAATTGAACAAGATGGTTCAATTTATATTGCCAAATTAATTGAAGACTTATATCATGAAAGAGAGTTATTAAAGAAATATTCTAAGAGACCTTCCTACCTAGGATACTGGGATCTGAAGGATATTCATAATCCTCATTACTATCCATTAGGTGATGCTAGTGAGATTCAAGAGGAAATGAGAAAATCTATTATCAGTTCATCTTGTGAACAAAATGATGCTGATATAAATGAATTAATATATGACTTATCAGATAGAGAAATTATTAAACATAATTACTTATATCAAGATGATCCTAGACTTCAAGCACAATTTTCTCCAAGTTATTGTAAGTCATTAAGACAATACTATAAATAATAAAGCACTTTACTAATCATATGTTAATAAGGTGCTTTTATTATACAAAAATATACAACATTAATTATAATTAAGAATAGAGGGATGGTGAATTAAATGGCTATAATTACAGTTAAAAATTTATCAAAAGAATATAAAATAAAAGAGAAAGAAAAAGGGTTAAAAGGAAGTATTAAAAGCTTTATTAAACCTAAATATACGATTAAAAAGGCAGTTAATAATATTTCCTTTGAAGTTGAAAAAGGTGAAATACTTGCATTTATTGGTCCAAATGGAGCTGGTAAATCAACCACAATTAAAATGCTTACATCTATATTAACACCAGATAAAGGTACCATAGATATTTTAGGATTAAATCCTCAAAATGATAGAAAAAAATTAGCATATGAAATTGGTACTATGTTTGGTCAAAAGGAACAACTTTGGACACACTTAACACCATACGATAACTTTAAATTCTTCGGTGCTATATATGATATTCCTGAACAAGCTGTTGAAAACAAAATACAAGAATTTAGAGATATCTTCGATATAGATGGTTTTATTAATACGCCTGTAAGAAATTTATCATTAGGACAAAGAATTATATGTGAAATACTTGCATCTTTAATTCATAATCCTAAGATATTATTCTTAGACGAACCAACTATAGGTCTTGACCCATTAGTTAAAGAAGAAATAAGAGCATTAATTAAAAGAATGAATAAAGAATATAAAACAACTATATTCTTAACATCACATGATGTAGGAGATATCGAAAAATTATGTAAGAGAGTTATCATCATTAGTGATGGTAAAATGGTTTTAGATGATTCCATGGAGAATCTTAAGTATCATTACTTAAATAAAAAAATAGTAGAAGTTAAAATGAAAGAAAAAGTTAATTTAGATGATGAAGATGGTATAACTATACTTAAGGATAAAGGATATAATTTAAAAATAGAAGTAGATTTACCTAGACCTTCTTTATGTGCAGATAGACTTGAAAATATTATTGGAGTAGGTATGTCTTGGGTAAAGGATATG
>JAIKYM010000055.1 GCA_024683115.1 Bacilli bacterium | reverse complement strand
TGAAGAAATAGATATACATGATAGTTCATATGATATTCAATCTAATATTGTAGATAATAAATTAGGTGATTATGCTGTAGTTTATAATATTAAGTATAAGGGTAGAGAATACAAGTTAACTAGAAGAGTAAGTATAGTTGATTTATCAGCCCCTACAATAGAAGTAAATGTAGAAACTCTAGAAAAGGATGTATGTACTGATAAATATAATAAAGAAATTACATATGCTGCTACAGATGATTTTGATGGTGATATAACTGATAAAGTTATTAAAGAAGAGTTAACTGATAAAGTTATATTAAAAGTAAGTGATTCATCTGAAAATGTAACTACAGTTGAAATACCTGTTAAAACAATTGATAAAGGTGGAAATAGGGTATTATTAAATGGTAGTGCTAATATGAGTGTATCTTTAAATGGAACATATACTGAAAGAGGTGCGTATTTAGCAGATGGTTGTGATAAAAAAATCAATGAAGATATAGATATATCAGGAAGTGTAGATACATCTAAAGAAGGTGTATATACTATTACATATCAATCTAAAACTAATAAAGATCTTAAAGCAACTAGAAAAGTATCTGTATATGATATGCCATCTTCAATTAAAGCACCATATACAGGTGAAAGTGTAATATACTTAACATTTGACGATGGACCATGTTATTATACCAAAAAGATACTTGACGTATTAGATAAGTATAATATTAAAGCCACTTTCTTTGTAACTAATCAAATAAGTGGATATAAATATATGATTGCTGAAGAAGCTAAAAGAGGTCATACAATAGGTATTCATACACTAACACACCAATGGAAGATATATCACTCATTAGATTCATATTGGGAAGATTTTAATGCTATGAATGATATTGTAGAACAACAAACCGGAAAGAGAGCAACAATCTTAAGATTCCCAGGTGGTACATCTAATCAAGTAGCTAAAACTAATATGTCTTTAATAGCTAGTAGTGTATTAAGTAAAGGATATCAATACTATGATTGGAATGTTTGCGTAGAAGATGCAGGAGCATGTGTTAAATCAAGTAATAAGCAAAGTTGTGTTTATAATTATTTTACAGGCGGATTACAAAAAGGAAGAGATAATATAGTATTATTGCATGATCTTAAATCATATACTGCTGATTCACTTGAAAAAATGATTAAATACGGCTTGGACAATGGATATACTTTTAAAGCTATAGATGAAAATACTGCAACAGTACATTTTAAACCATATAAATAATTATATGGTTTTTTTATGCAAAATAATTGTATAGTTAACGCAATTAATGTATAATTAAATTGTAAAGGATGTGTTCAAATGACTAAGAGTAACGAAGAAGTACTAGACAAAAAGACTGTTGAAAAGATTCGTAAAGATACTATTGATGAATTTAATAAAGAATATAAAGAAGAATTAGTTAAAGAATTATCGGAAAAAGTATCTAATGAAGTTACTGCTAAATTCGACAGAGAATCTAGAGTAAAAATAATTGATGATATTACAATTGATGTTAAAGATGAAATTAAAAATCAAATTTATAAAGAAGAAAGAAAACTAGGAGCTCATAAATCATTTAAAATCTTTAGATTATATGTTTATATTTTAGTTTTGATAGCTGCATTTGGCTATGTAGGATATAGATTATATAAGACTGATAGTATTGATTTACTAAAGTATAATTATGAGCCTGAAAAGAAATTAGAGACTCCAGCTATTGGTGAAGATGTTAAAACAACTCCAACTGAAAAGAAGGAAGAAGTTATTGATTATAAAGCTTTATATGGAAATTTAATAGATGAATTTAAAATATATGATTATTCTTTATACAAAAAGAATGTAAAAGTAAGTGATTTAACTAATGTTCAAAAATTACAAATGGCTTATTCTACATTACTTGAAAGTGATAAAGAAGTAGATGGTACTATTATTAATATTAAATCATCAGTATTAAAGAAAGCTTATATTAAGTTATTTGGTACAGATGATTATGAACCTGAATCATTCAATGTTTATAATTTAAACTTTGCTTATTCATTAGCTAAGAGTGAATACATAGGTATTCTTTATGTTAATAATACAGAAGATGTTGCTTATGAGTTAATTGATGCTGGTGTTAGTGATGATGTTATATATGTTAAAGCATATGTAGCTAAAGTTTCTAATGGTAAAATATATAATGTTAAAACAAATAAAGAAGTAGGTAATGCTAATAGTAAACTTTCTGACTATGGTAATAGATTAAATATTGCTACATTTAAATTTACAAAGGATAAAAATTTTGTTGGCATTTCGTGTGAATAAAACAACTAAAGAAGATAAGATATTAATTGTATTAATAATTATCTTTTTTCTATTAGCAGGATTTTATTTAATCTATTCATTAATGAGTGGTGGTACAGCAGAACCTGATCAAAGTGTTTATGTTGAAAAAAGATTTAACTATGAATTAATAAGTGAATCTGAAAAATTCAAGTTATATACACTAAAAGATAGAGATCGTAATTTAAATATTGTATTTGATAATGTGGCTACTTTAGACTATAGAGATAGTACTGTTTATATAAATGGTAATGAATTGGCAAGAAATGTCAGATTATATGATTATGTAGCTTTTTATGATAAAACAGTATTATTATTAGTAAGTGATTTAAAAGATGAGTATAATGCATTAATATTGTTCGATTTATTCAAAAATACATCAACAGTTATTAAAGAAATAAATGGAATGAGTATTGTAAATCTTGATTATGCAAATATATCAGAAGCTGGTATAAATGTTCATTTAGCTAGTTATAAAGGTAAAAAACTTTATATAAATGATAAAGAATATGATTTATGTACTTATAAAAAGAATAGTGTAATATATAAGAATGTCATGTATTTCTTTGATTATCCATCTTTATCATTTAGAGATATAGATACTATAGAAACAAAAACAGCAAATCAAATAAAAAAGGATATATGCTAAATATATCCTTTTAATATACAAAAATAAAACTAGGTAAAACCTAGTCATTATCAAATGGTGACCTGTACGGGATTTGAACCCATGAATGTATGCGTGAAAGGCATATGTGTTAACCGCTTCACCAACAGGCCATTAAAATGGTGGGACTGGGGGGACTTGAACCTCCGACCTCACGCTTATCAGGCGTGCGCTCTAACCAGCTGAGCTACAATCCCAGAATGGTGTCCCCTTAGAGATTCGAACTCTAGACCCACTGATTAAGAGTCAGTTGCTCTACCAGCTGAGCTAAGGAGACGTCTTTTTTGTGTACTAGTCCATTATATCATATATTTATAACTAGTCAAGTATAAAATTAAAAAATATTTTATTATTATAAATAATAATCTTGTGAATTTACTTTTATAGATAAATGTGCTAAATTTATATAGAGTAGGAGTAGATGAATATGAGAAAGAATATGAAGGGATTTACATTAGTAGAATTAATAGCTACAATCGTTATATTAGGACTTATAGCAGCTGTTATAATAGTTAATGTTTCATCTATCTCAAAAAAATCTACTGAAAAAGAATATGAAGCTTTTAGAGAAGCTGTATTAAGTGCTGCTCAAGCTTATAGTATAAAAGAAAGTGAAAACTTTAATAGTTTATTTATAGATAGATCTTTTGTTTATTTTACTGTTGGTGATTTAATTACTGGCGGATATTTACGTGAAAGCTTAATTAATCCTTATACTAAAGAAAAAATAGATCCAAATGGTAAGATTAAAGCTGTATTAGACTCTAATACTGGTTCTATTCGTTTTGATTATCCTGCATCTAATGATAATACCGAACAATATTTGGTTTCTCAAATGGATTATGTTATAAACGGTGAACCATATGATTGTATGACTGGTATTGGTACATATAAGTTATCTTTAAGTGATGAAGACGGTGTATTAATTACTGATATTAATACTTTACTAGATGAATATCATTTAACATGTTCTTATGATCCTAGAATGCATGTATGGACAAATACGTCTATATATGAACCTAATCAAGTAATATATGGTGATAGTAATAATCAAATTAAGTATTCTAATGATGCTGGTGATTATACTATTACATATAGTTGGATTACTAAAACTAATACTCATATGAGTGCAACTAGACAATTAAGAGTATTAGAAAAATTTGAACCTTCTATTGAATTAAAAGCTGTAACAACATCAGTTTCAGGCAATGGTGTTAGACCTACAGTTACTGAAGATGATTTTGGTTCTGGCTTATCATATGAGAATTATGATTCAGTAAATGGTTCAGAAAAAATATTTAGTACATATAGACCAACTTATGCTGATGGTAAATGGACTTATTTAGCGTTTAAACCTATTTTAATTGGTGCAGACTTAGAAAGTACATCATTTGTAATTAAAAAAAGTATTTATAAAGATAGTTCTCATTACAAAAGTATAAGTACTTCAACTACCACATTATCTACTGATGCGGATTCTTATAACAAAATATATGTAGTTGATGATGGAGAAAATGAATATACTGTTTCTACTGTAACAGGTGGACATTACTTCAAAAAATATAAATTAACTAATTCGTCTAAAATTGTTGTTAAACAAGATATAGCTTTAAATCAAGATTTAATATCTGGAAGTACTAATAGTTTTGATGTATCTAAAACATTTACAATTAGTGATACATATTCACCTGTAGGTATTAAAGAATATGAATTTGCTATTGGTAGTTTACCTGCTCAGGGTAGAGAAGCTAAACCTTCTAGTAATATAATTAATAGAACTGGCGCTTCTACATCCTATACTTATAATGCTACTTCAAATAGTGCTACATGTGCATTTAGTGATAAG
This sequence comes from Bacilli bacterium, assembly GCA_024683115.1. Lineage (GTDB taxonomy): Bacteria > Bacillota_I > Bacilli_A > RF39 > UBA660 > UBA6985. Next base: position 2,973 of record JAIKYM010000055.1, on the reverse strand, counting down.
ACATATAATACCATTTACTTTAGAGCAATTAATAAAGATGGATTCTTTGGTCCATGGGCTCAAGTAAATCTATATGTAACAAATAATCTTAGTATTTTAATTGACAATAACAAAGGAACAGATTGTGCTACAACTTGTTCAACAGTTAATAGTCCAAATACTAAGTCATTTGGTAATTTAGCTTGTTATTATTGTGAAAAAGTTAAATATGTTAAATATAATGGCAAAGTATTTAATGTTTTAGGTAAGGCTGGAGAAACAATTATTGTAGCTGACAATGAGGCATACCTAGGTGCTTTAGCTGGTACTGATATTACTGTAGAAGTTAATGATGTATATGGTGTTCAAACCGTTGATGGATACTATGAGACAAACTATACATATACAAATACCGTTGCTCAAAACTTCTTCAATAAAGCAAGTTTATTTGAAACTAATTTTATGACTGGTGGATATAATAAAGTGTTTAACCAAGCTTTATTTGAAACTGATAATCAAGGTGATTACTTAGGATATTCAGCTATACCAACTGAAAGTGATGTTACTTTATTTGGCAATGCTTTAGATGGAGAATACTGGATTGCTAAGAATGGTACTTCATCTACTTTTGAGGTAACAGTTCATGAAAACTGGCAAACAACCAAATCTAATTATTACTGGTATTATAGAAAAGCAGATGGAACACTAGATATTTTAACTGGTGGTACACATAATTTAAAGACAATGCATATTATCAATAAAGGATATGTATGTTCTGGTACTGGTACATCAAGTGATCCATATATTATTTCTATGAATTAGTAGGTGATTATATGGATAAGTTAAAGAAGATATTACGAGGAATAACTATTACATTATTTGTAGTAGTTATCCTCGTTGTTGTTTATTTTTCGTTTATTAATAAAGATACTAAGTATTATTTTGATGAAGCACTTAGAGTTGATCCTAACTATAAATGGGTTTTGAATGATTTATCTAAAAGTGTAGAAGATTATGATATATATAAATATCAAGATAGTGTTTATAATACTTTAGTTGAAAATTATAATAAAAAGAAACCTGATATAAATAATCCTATGGTTATTGTTGATCCATATGGTATTAGTCCACAAACAGCTTTATTAATGTTTAAGACTAAGAAAGACGAAAGTGTAACTATAACTATTAAAGGTAAACATAACGATGATATAACTAGAACTTTTGAAAAGTCTAAGGATCATATAATTCCTATTTATGGATTGTATGGTGGATATGATAATAGTGTTATAGTTAAAACTGAAAGTGGTAGTAATAAAACTCTAAATATTAAAATTGATAAAGTATGTTCAGATGCTGTTGATAAGAACAATAATGTGATAAATGTTAGCGAAATTAATGATTCATCTAATTCAGATGGCAACTTTTATTTTGGCACATCATCATATACAACATCATCTATTGCATATGATAATTACGGGGAAGTAAGATGGTATCTTAATCTTGAATATTCAAGGGGTATAACAGTATTAAAAAATGGTAATTTATTATTATCTTCATATTCTAAAGGACCTAATACATTATCATCAGGTGGTTTAGTAGAAGTTGATATGTTTGGTAGAACTATTCATGAATATTATATCGATAGTGGATATCATCATGATGCATTTGAGATGGAAAATGGTAATTTGTTAATATTATCGTCTAATAATAAATCTAATACTGTATTTGATACTGTTCTTGAAATAGATCAAGATGCTAAAATTGTTAATCAATATGATATTAAGAGTATTTTTGATGAAATAGATCCAAGTATAGCTACTATACCTTCATGGGCATGGGTTAATTCGGTATATTTTGATAATAATACCTCATCTTTAATTGTTAGTTTAAGAAACTTAAATTCAATAGTTTCTATAGATGCTAATGCTAAGAAAATCAATTGGATTTTAGGTGATAAGAAATATTTATCTGATTCATTTAATGATTATTTATTAAATGGAATTGGTGATAATTTTGTTTATCCTTTGGGACAACATTCAATTAATTTTACAGATGGAAACTTATCAATATTCGATAATGGATATGATGCGTATAAAGAAGAAAGTATGCCTTGTTCAACTGTAGTTGAGATGCCATCTTATGCTAGAATTTATAAGATAAATCACAACAATAAAACTGCTGAACTTATATGGTCTTATGGGGGAAAAGAGTATTCGTCATATAATATGTCTAGCTTTAATTATACTAACGATAATCATAAGTTGATTAATTTTGGATGGCATATTTCTAATGCGGGCTTAAGCGTTGATTATTGTAATCAATTTAATAATAGTCAATTTGAATCTTTTATAATAGAATTAGATCAAAATGATAATATTTTAAATAAATTGCATTTAAGAAACTCTAAAATTGAGGTTGCTAAAACTAATATTTATAGCAATAATAACAATTATAAGCCTAGTTATGCAAAAATATCGATTACCAATAAAATTGAACCTACTGTTTTATCTTTAGAAGAAGCTAATGAGTATATGAATTTACCACAACTAATGTATCCTTTAAATACTAACAATGGATTCTTGGATATGACACTAGCATTAGCTAATACTCATGACATAGATGTAGTCTTAATTTCATCTAATGGACATGCGTATAAATATCGAGTTAGAAGCAAGGGAGAATCTACTCAAAAACCTATTTATTACAGTGATTTACCGAGAGGAAAATATCACGTTTTCGTTGTTGATAACGAAGATAAATATGATACATTACAATATATTGAAATTAACTAAAAAAGGAGAACAAAAATGACTTGTTTTTCTTTTTATTTTTGTCTAAAAATGATATACTTAGTGTAATAATGAAAATAATAGATGATGGAGAATGTCCTATGGTAAAAAGAGTATTTGAAAAGTTGAAAAATAAGAAGAAAGTAATAGTAATGTTAATGGTCCTATTAGGGTTATTATCAATTACAATTGGAAGTGCTTTAAT
>JAIKYM010000054.1 GCA_024683115.1 Bacilli bacterium | reverse complement strand
TATGAATTCTTATTATTTATATCGTTTATATAATTTTGATAATTATCGAAAAGTTGAAGGTAGTGTATTATCTGAAAAAGAAGAAATGATTAAGAATTATTGTGGTGGATACTATGATTACACTAATGATGTAGTTGATTATAACTATGAAAGTGAAGGGGTATCATATGTAAATCCATTTGGTTATATTGATGTAGTTGAAGATACTTCTATGGATGAAAATAATAGTTTAGTAACATCTAAATATTTAGATTTTTGCTATAATGCATCACCTGTTCAATATACTCATTTATCATCAGATATGGTAGTTATCAACAATGAAACTAGTAATGAACAAGGTGATTTGATTACATCTCTTAAAGGATATAATCATAGATTGAGATTATTAATGAAAGTTACTGTTGAAACTACTCAAGAAGATACATATTTATCAGGTGGAAAAGGTATTTCTAATGATCCATATATAATTACGAATGGGGTGAAACAATCATGAGAAAGAATGGTTATGTTTTCATGGAAACTGTAGTAGTTATATGTGTTTTATCTATAACTTTATTAGTTTTATATGCATCTTATGCACATATTTTGCGTATGACTAAGGAAAAGACTACTTTTGATACAACAGATAGTATATATGCAACTTATTATGTTAAAAAAGTATTAGATTTCAACAATTCCGGAAACACTAGTTTTGAACAATTTTTCCCTTCTCATAGTTCTTATTGTTCAACAATTAATGATGGAACTGGATATGTTTGCAATATAGGTAGTATTCCTGAAAGTGATGTTAATTTCTATCAGTTAAAAAATATTTTTGATGTTGATAAAATTTATTATCTTTCACCAGCTTATATTTTAAATAATTCTAAAAAAGCTGATTATCTAATGGAATTAGATGCAACAACAATTGATTATGTTAAGAGTCTAGGTGTTGGTGTAACTGATAAAGTATTAATTGTTAAGTATAAACATGTATATTCAGATAACCGATATGAGGTAATCCATGCCTCACTGGAGGTGTAATTATGAATAAGTATAATAAGGGTATAACAATTGTTGAAATCTTATTAAGTATTATCATCATTGGTATTGTTTTAATAATACTTTATAACATGTTGATTGGTGTAAGAAAAGATAATGATGAGAATCAAATGAAATCTCAATATGTTGTTAATCAAGCTAACTATGTTCAATTAATTGAAGAAGATATTACTAACTATGGTGTATCGTTTGTTTCAGCGTGTGATTTATACGACATTGACATGGATAGTTTCAATATAAATTCTTCTTATAGAAAGAATTTTAAGTGTATAAGAATTAATTATGCAGCTGATTATCTTGAAGATAATATTGGCTATTTGATGGTATATAATTATAACTATAAATATGACGTAACTAACAATAATTCGTTAGTTGGTAAGCAATCTTCATGGATGATTAGATATACAAGAGGACACTACAATTCTAGTGGAAAATGGGTACCACTTAATTCGCGAATGGATTCATTCCCAGATGATACAAACTTAGAAGAAAGTGTTAAAGTTAAATTTAATAGAAGTAATTCTTCACTACAAAATTTAGATGCGGCTTATATAAGTGTACCTATTATTTCGTCAACTGGTGAACATTATGATATAAACCTACCATTTTTGATTAATAGTGATAAGAGTTTTTATTGTTATACAGGAATTTCTTCGGGTGCATCTTATGCAAAATTAGAGTGTAGTTGTACTGGTTATTGTGATAATTTAATCAAGAATAATATGTATTCAATTAAGAGCTAAAAAAATAGTGAAAAATATACGAAAAAGGAGAACAAAAATGACTTGTTTTCCTTTTATTTTTCGGCTAAAAATGATATACTTAATGTAATAATGAAAATAATAGATGATGGAGAATGTCCTATGGTAAAAAGAGTATTTGAAAAGTTGAAAAATAAGAAGAAAGTAATAGTAATGTTAATGGTCCTATTAGGGTTATTATCAATTACAATTGGAAGTGCTTTAAT